>CAZTYT010000054.1:0-10796 GCA_964618245.1 uncultured Legionella sp.
TACAGCTATTAAGACTACAGTAATTGCAATAATGGGATTTGCTAATTCCCTTGCGCCCAATATAGCGGCTTTAAACCGAGATTGGCCTTCTTCAATATGTCGCTGTATGTTTTCGACTACGATAATGGCATCATCCACTACCAATCCGATTGCTAACACCAGCGCTAACAAAGTTAACAGATTAATTGAGTAGCCCAAGATTAACATAATCCAGAAAGAGCCAATAAGGGATAAAGGAATAGTGACGATTGGAATAACTACAGAGCGGATTGAGCCAAGAAAAATAAAAATGACCGCGGTTACAATCAAAAATGCTTCTAATAAAGAAAGTACCACTTCATGAATGGAAGAGTTTACAAATAAACTTGCGTCATACACTATTTTTCCCATTAACCCTTGAGGCAGTTGCTCCTGGATGATAGGAAAAACTTTTTTAATTTCATCAATCACTGTTAACAGATTGGCAGAAGGAGCCACAATAATACCAATGTACACTGCCTTACGCCCATCAAAGCTCACCGCGGTATTATAATTTTGTGCGCCTAAATCAACTTTAGCTACATCGCCTAAACGAATGATCGCACCATTTTGTGCCTTGATAACCATCTTTTTAAATTGATCAACATCCGTCAAATCAGTGCTTGCAGTAAGATTTTGAATGAACATTTGGCCATCAGTCCTGCCTACTGCTGAAATGAAATCATTATTAGCTAATGCAAGGCCTACTTCAGCCGCTGAAATTCCATAACCGGCTAACTTGACCGGATCAAGCCATGCACGTAATGCAAAAGTTTGGTTTCCCAGAATTTGAGCATTTTGAACGCCATTGATAGCTTGAAGCTTAGGTTGCACCACACGAATTAAATAATCAGTAATTTTGTTAATAGGTAAGGTATCGCTGTAAAAGCCAATGTACATGGAGTCAATGGTTTGTCCAACAGAAACTGTAATTACTGGTAACTGGGAATTTTTAGGGAGCTGATTCAGAACCGCATTCACTTTGGTTGTGATATCTGACAACGCTTTTAACGGATCGTAATTTAATAATAAATTAACAGTTATTGTACTGACTCCAGGAGTGCTGGTAGATGTCATGTAATCAATTCCATTAGCCTGTGCAATAGAATTTTCTAAAGGGGTGGTAATAAACCCGGCAATCACATCAGGGTTTGCTCCAGTGTAGGTAGTAGTCACTGTAACAATAGCATTTTCAGTAAACGGATATTGCATCACTGGTAAAGAACCTAATGAACGTAACCCTAAGGCCAAAATCATTAAACTTATCACAGTGGCCAATACTGGCCGCTTAATAAAAATATCTGTGAACCCCATTGTTAAATATCCTTAAATATCTGTCTTGATTAAGACTAACTCGATTTATTTTTCCACTACGTTAGGTGCTGCATTATTACTTGGCTGTATTTTATTATTTACAGTGATTCGACTACCATTTTTAAGTTTTAATTGCCCACTGGTTACTACAATATCCCCTGCTTTTACTCCTTTCAGGATTGCAATTTGATCGCCTCTGGTATCACCTACGGTAACGAATACTTGACTTACGATTAATATGGGCTGGTTTTTATCATCCTTCTGCCCACTGTCTTTTACCAAATAAACTATATCACCGTAAGGATTGAAACTTACCGCTGATTGAGGCAAGGTGATGTAGCGTTTCTTGGAAGAAACATCGACCTCAACACGGACAAACATTCCTGGTTTAAGTAAAAAATCAGGATTAGATAAAGTAGCTTCCACCTCCACATTTCGTGTACTACTGTCAACAGCCGGTTGAATGGTAGTAATTTTTCCGGAAAAAGTCTGTTTGGGGAATGTATCGGTTACCACAGCCACTGACTGGCCTATTTTTAACTCAGCCAAAGCTTGTTGAGGCAAATAAAAATCAGCATAGATAGGATCGAGTGCCTGCAAAGTAGTAACCATATCCCCTACATTTAAATATTGGCCTGGATTAACATTATTAATACCTAATTGACCAGCAAAAGGAGCTTTCAAGGTTTTTTTAGCAACAGTAGCAGCTTGTTGCTCTACCTGAGCCTGCAAATTTTTAAGATTCCACTCATCCGTATCCACGATTTGTTTACTAACAGCATGCACCGCATATTGTGCTTTATCGCGTTGATAAGTTATTTTCGCCAGTTCAACTTGAGCTTGTAAAGAATGGAGTTGTCCTAACTCCGTGCCTGCATTCAATTGAACCAGAACATCGCCTTCCTTAGCCTTTGCCCCTGGCGTGAAATAAATAGTTTGTACCATACCCGCTAATTCCGTAGTGATGTTCACGCCTACTCGAGCACGCAAACTACCAACTGCTTTAATAGTAGGTTGCCACATGGATTCCTCAGCCTTCATTGTGGACACTGTGACTATTGGATTCTGCATTTTGGCAAAAAATCTGGCAGTCATAAATGATGTAAATATTTTCCAGCCAAAAATAAGGCCAAAAAGAATTCCGACTGAAGCCAACATAATAGTCATTGGTCTGCTTAAGGACATTTTTTTCATAACACTCAAATTCCTTTTATCCAAAAAATTACAAGCATTCCTTTACACACCAGGGTTTATGCCACCAACCACCGCCCAATGCTTGAAATAAAACTGCTGTATCATTGTAACGCATTGCTTGTGCCTGTATGCGACTAATTAAAGCCTGTTGATATTGCTGCTGGGCATTAAGCAAATTAAGGTAACTCACCCCACCTAAGCGGTATTGTTGCATAGCTAAATTTAAAGAAGCTCTGGCTGATCGTTCCGCGATAGTTTGCGCTTGCAAGGTACGTGCATCGGTTTCCAATGCACTTAGAACATCTGCAACATTTTGGAATGCCTGGAGAATGGTCTGCTTGTATTGCGCCAGTGCTTGATCATAAGCTGCAATCGCAGCACGCCGTTGAGCAAATAAAGCACCGCCACGAAAAAGAGGTTGCGCAACTTGTGCCGCAATGAGCCACACGTTATTTTGCGCAGTGAAAAGCTTAGACCATGACGAGTTAAGCCAACCTTCATTTCCTGTCAGGGTAATTTGGGGGAATAAATTTGCCGTCGCAACGCCAATTTGTGCACAAGCCGCATGCAGCAAGGCTTCAGAGGCACGAATATCAGGCCTTTGGCGCACTAACATAGAAGGGATACCAATAGGCAGCTCCGTTGGCAATTTCAATTGATCCAGGTCAATTACCGGAAGCTGTTGTTCAGGGAAAGTACCAACCAAAGCGGCTAAAGCATGTTTTGCCTGAGCTAGATTTTTTTGTAAAGGAGGTAAAGTCGCTTTTGCTTGCTCCAGCAGGGTTCGCTGGGTTAGTACATTTTCATTTGAAATACCTCCCAAGTGATATTGCTGAAGCAAGATATTAAGGATATTTTGCTCTGCCTGAATTAATTTGCGAGTTGCTTTGATTTGCGCTCGATAAGATGCCATAGTAATTGCCGTCGTCACAATATTAGACGTCAGTGTCAAATGAGCTGCGATTACTTCAAATTGTTGATAATCAACCTGGGCTCGTAAGGATTCAATTTCCCGCCTGGCCCCGCCAAACACATCCAGGGTATATGACGCGTTGAAAGCAACATTATAAAGACTAAAGGTTTCACTATCACCAGGTATACCAATTTGCACCCCAGCATATTTTTGCCGAATGACAGAACCTGATGCATTAACTGCAGGCAATAATGAATTACCAATTTGAGCTTTCCAATTTTCCCGGGCTTGACGTAAAGCTGCGGAAGCTGATGCCAGGCTAGGGTTATGGATTAAGCCCGCCTTGATTAAGGTGTTAATTTCAGGCGAATGATAAAGTTCCCACCATAATAAGGGAATGTCACTGTTCTCCAGAAAAACTTGTGCCTCACCTCCCGGACCAGGAGTATGGGCAGTTTTAGCAGGAAGAGGGGTTTCAGTATAACGTTGCACACCAGGGGCTGGCGGTGAGCGAAAATTGGGCCCAACCTTACAGCCTTGCAATAAAAAAAGCGGTAATAACCCCAACAGCAGGTAGTGATAAGCTTTTAAAGCGTACACAAACAATCCTTTGCAACTGCTAATTAATAACAATTAACCTATCATGGATAAGCAATAAAAGCATATTCCCATATCGCATTTAGATAGCGGTGTTAATTTCCAAACGATCATTCATTTTTTTTGTGATTTCTTTAGCACAATTGCTTGCCGAATTGACAAAAATAAAAGGAAAAAAGGCATGAATAAAACAACCTATTCCAGAGGCAAACAATTTCAAAGAAAAAGTGAGAGCACAAAAACAATGTTCCCAATATGTTTCATTAAATTCTGTAGGATGTCGAGTAAATAATTTTTTTAGCATTGACCAAGTCCCTATTTAGTCATTAATTACTAGCCACTACGCACTACTTGTGGCATCAATGGTTGAACCAAAGCCCAACACTACTTTATCGATAATCATGTTTAAAACAGTTTAACATATTTTACCAAGCAGAAAAGTAATTTACATTAAATCAAAAGCATAAACATTTAAAATTGACTCTCTATGCACTTTGTTTTAGCATCCACACATAGAAATAAGGAAGAAAAAGGACCAAGGAATGCAGTATGCGCTAGTTGCTACCCCTCAATATTTACTCTGTGTCGATTTACTGTCAAAGCTCGTCATTCCTATTGAACAAACTCGTCCGGAGTATTATGGCATTTCCTGGTTTCCTCAACATAATGACTTGGTATTATCTCATTCCGCATTAGATAATGGTTCACTCGTTGATATTGCTTCCTATGCCCAATCGGAAGTAGGTTATGTCAGTGCTGGTCATAAAACGAGTCGCCCTTTTCTTTCTCAACCCCATCAATTACTTTGTGCACCAGATGGACGAATAATCTGTACCAATACTGGCCGTAACGTAGTCACCGTAATCGATCTTGATAAACCAGGGACTTACCAGGAAGCAGCTGTATCTGATGCACGATGGGATCGGTTGTCTTTAGATGAGAAGATAGGTGATCATATCAATTCTATTTTTCTAAAAGATGATAAGCTTTTTGTTGTTTGTCATCGCTTTGATAAAGGCTCATATCTTGCTACCTTTGCTTATCCTTCGCTTGAGTTAATTCATTTAAAGAAACTAAGTGGGGTAAGTGGGCTACATAACATTTTGGTAACCAATGAAGGACAATATATTAGTTGTAACTCAGAAAAAGGTAGTTTGATTGATTTGGCTAATGGCGAAACCTTGTGGGAATCTGGCGCGCTTATTTTTACCCGGGGGTTAGCTGCTAGCAACGAATATCTTCTGATTGGAGAAAGTCAACAAGTAGGCCGAAATGTTCGGCGAGGCTCTTTAACTGGGTTATGGATTTTGGAAAAATACAGCTGGAAGGTAATGGATTATATTGCCTTGGGTGCGTTTGGTTGTGTGCATGAGGTCAGGCTACTGGATGTTCCTGATGAAGCCCATCATGGCCATCCCTATGCGGGATTAAGTACTTTACTAGAGAAGTATATGCACCAATCGTCTCCTATTAATCACTCTGCATCAAATTCAGGGCTCAAGGTTTATGAGGCATGGGAAGCTTATCAACCGATCTTTGGACTATCTGAGCCACTTATGGATGGTTCCAAAAAGGCGACAGAAACTAATCTTTGTTTGGCAATTTTACGCGCGTCAAGTTCAGCGACCAACTCCTTTTCCTTTGAATACAGTTTAGATGCAATTACTCCAGCCCATGTTTCTGCTGTCCTTGGCTATGCAGGAGAAAATAATGATGCATCGATGAATGCCTTATTGCTCCAGCGAGTAGAAAATGGTGCCTATCTTTCGCTATGGCAACACCATGGCACTGAATGGCAAATGAACCCCCAAGTAAGTGTAAGTAATCTACCTATTACGGGTATTATGAAGATTGTAATCCACGAAAATGAGGTTAGCCTTTTTATCGAAGACAACAAAGTGCTCTGCCTTAATGCAACTGATTTTAACCTGAAAAATTATCGCAATGGTTGCGGTATCCGCTGGATTGGCGCTACAGTTAAGCCTGTGAACTAGGTGAATTGGGCCTTGTTGCGCACAAGGCCTGACAACTTTAAAGATTAGTGAGTGGAACGTTGAATATCATTACCCACACGCGAAACATCCTTACCGAACCCATGAATGGTTCCACAAGCACTTAACAATCCTAAAGCCGCTAAAACAACACCAACCATCATTATTTTTTTCACACTGTCCATGATTTTCCTCGCTTCTTGAGTTTGAAAAATATTCCTTTTTATTTTAGCTCATATTTTCACAAATGTGCGCACATCACTGACAATCGCCCCGCCAATTTGATCAAAAAACAAAACAAATGTATAATTTTTATTTTTTCTAAGATTGACCATGTGCCCTAAAACGATAAAATTAAAAGCCTTAATAGATGGGTGGATCCTAAAGAAGTACTCATTAGCTGAATTCAAACAAACGGCCATGATCCTTGCGCATGAAGGCGCAGATTTAACCGTAGGAGATTCGCTTACTGGCGCAACGCTGGCTCATCATTTAGCGGTAACCAATAAAAATGGGGTAAATGATGGAGAATTAAATCAGTTACTTAAGTTATGCCCGGCGTTGGCTAATACTGCGGATAAAGAAAAAGCAACTCCTTTGCAAAGCTTACTCGATCAATGGTACCAAACAATTTCTGCGGATTATCCTCCACAAAACGCACTATCTATAGATGAATTAAAAAAAACCGCCATGCTCTTGGCACGCAAAGGAGCTAACTTGCTTGTCACCAATAGACAACGCGTCTTTTCTTTATTTCATCTGTTAATTTTCAATAATAAAAATGCAGTGCATCAAAGTGAACTTGAAGAATTATTAGAATTAAAACCAGAGTTGATTAATTTTGAAAGCCCATTGGCTCGCTTACTACTAAACTGCCCTACTAATTCTGATTTGGAAACTTTTAAGAAAAATGCCCTGTTTTTAGCTCGAAATGGTGCTGATTTAACCGTTCATGATGTTGTTTCTGGAAAAACCTTGCTTAATTACTTGATTACTACCAATACCAATGGCATTAATGACAAGGAAATCAATGAGTTATTAGCTATAAACCCCAAACTGATTACACAAAAAGATAATTGGCAACGTGATCCTTTGCAAGTCTTAATGGAGCATCGCCTGCAAAATAAACTCCCTGTTATCCAATTGCAGCAAAATGCGTTACTCCTTGCAGCCCATGGAGCAGATTTAACCGTCACGGACCGATTTTTCTCTTGGCAACACACTATACTTCATCATTTGGTTCTTAATGGTCAGGAAGGCCTCGCCTGCTTACAAAAATTACCGGTAAATTCTGAAATTATCAATGCGAAGAACGGGAAAGGTTATACGCCTTTACATTATCTATTATCTAAAGAACCAAATGCGACAATAGAGCAAGTTGAAATATTAGTCCATTTGGGCAGTCAACTGACTTGCAGCAGTAAGAATAATCATACACTCCTTTCTTCGCTGTCACGCCAGGGAAATCTTGCTGTAGCCCAATACTTAGTAACAAACAAAGGATTACAAATTACCGAGCAAACACCGGATGGTAAAAGCCTGCTTCATCATGCCACAGGCCATCATAATGAACCTTATTGGGAATGGTTATTAACTAATGGCTGTGCTATTGATACCCAAGACCATCAAGGAGCAACAGCATTACACGATGCAATCACCCGGGAAAATAAGGTTATGGTGCAATGGCTTATCCAAAAAGGAGCCCGCCTTGATATTTTTAATGAGAAAGATCAAACACCCCTAGCTTTAATTAGACAAAATAAGCATCTGCAAAGCATTTCTCTCCCAGGTGATTTGACGAAAACCTATCAAAGGATAGATTTATTAAATGCCATTAACAAAATGAAATGTTATGGGCAAAAACTGAAGGATCAAGGCGACTCCAAAGGAGATGCAATCATTAATCTTGCAGAGCAACTCCGCAATCAAGCAAGATTATTTCTCAACCAACCCAATCCTGAGGCTAATTTCGCTGTTTTTCATAAACAGTTTAACCAACTGTTGGAGAATAAAAGTAAAGCCTTGCAACACTATCGTTTTGCCTGGGAAACTATTGTGAAAAACATCGCCATTGCCCTTACAGGAATAGGCATGATTGCCATTTTAGGTAATCTCGCTCATTCAAAAGTTACCCAAGGAAAAGCATTGTTCTTCTTTCAAAAAAGAAAAACTAACTCAGAACAGTTACTTGACGTTGTCGTCAGCTCGTTTTCTGCTTTGGCTTAATTTTTTTGACAATCGCTCAACCAAGGTGAGCGATTGCTTTTTTCCTTAGTCCCTGAAATTGCCTCCTAATAACATGAGTATATTTTTTTAAAAAATATTGTTAGATTTATCATTTGGATAATATAAAGGGATGTCAATTGCGCGGGCTTTTTATCATCTGCATCATTAGTTCATTAGCCTTAACAGGATGCAAATTTCATCCTGCGATTTATAGCGGGATGCCACAGATAAATGAAACAGATCTGGCTAGGCATCATGTTTATAAAATCCCAGCCAAAGATAAGAATAAACATTGCCTCCGCTATTTTAATGATGCCCAATTACAACGATTAATTACTATTGCGTTAAATGATGCTCCTGATATTCGTAGTGCTCAAGCGCGAGTGTTACGCTCCCAACAAATAGCGAAAGGCTCTTATGCCGCCCTATGGCCATCTGCTGATTTACAAGGCGCTTTGGCAGATTACCAATTTGCTTTACATGGAGTAGTTCCTCAACCTTTCAATGAATTAGCAATGAACAAAGCCAATATTGCAGAAATTGCTTTGAATTTTAATTATGAGATAGATTTTTGGGGTAAAAATCGGGAAACCTTCGTTAGTAAATTGGATGAAGCCTTTGCTGCGCAAATGGAATTAGAAGAAACCCGCTTAATTCTTAGTGCTAACGTCGCATCGACCTATTTTGAATTGCAAAATGTCATCCAACAACAACAATTAGCGGCAACTTATGCCCGTATTGCCAAAGAACTTGAAGCGATTGTTATGGATCGCGCAAAACAAGGAATAGAATCTGATATTCCAGTAAAAACAGCAATCACTAATACTCAAGCAGCACAGCTTTCATTACAAAACTATCAACGCGCGCAAATGCAAACCCGCAATCAATTAGCCATCTTATTAGGAAAAAATCCTTTTAATACACAAGTTGAAACACCCCCATTTACTTATAACACTAAACAGCTAAATCTCCCACCAGTAGTTCCCGCAAACTTACTGGCACAAAGGCCAGATATCATTGCTGCCCGCTCTTTAACAGAATCGGCAGCTCACCAAATTAAAGTGGCGCGAGCAGCTTTTTTTCCTAATGTTAATTTAAGTGCCTTATTAAACTCCCTATCGTTTTATTCTAACCCTTTATTTAACATTTCCCTGCAAAATGCCGGTGTCCGAGGAGCCTTGGATCTTCCCGTTTTTGATGCTGGGGCACGCCGAGCTAATCTGGGAGTTAAACAGGCTGATTTTGACTACGCCATTAGTCAATACAATCAAACCATTTTAAATGCGTTGCATGAAGTGACCGACCAAATTGCTGCTTTGCGAACGCTTAATCAACAGGTAAAAGAACAAGACAAAGCGGTTAACTCAACTGCTGCAAATTACAAACTATTTCGCGCGCGTTATACCCAAGGCATTATCGACTACGTACAACTTCTGGAAATTAAACAATCATTGCTGCAGCAAAAATCTACTCTATTGAGTTTACAAACTCGCCATAAACAAGCTTTTGTTGCGTTGCTGGCAGCCCTAGGTGGAGAAGTAAGGACATGACTAACCCCAAACATATCGGGAACGCAACTCCAGAAACATTGCATAAACGCAAAGTTGCAATGCTCATTCTAGGTGGATTTTTTCTAATTATCGCGCTGATTTGGCTTTTATATTGGCTTATTTGGGGACAGTTTAGAGAGTACACTGATGATGCCTACGTCAATGGCAACATGGTACAGCTAATGTCGCAAATACCTGGAACAGTAGTAACAGTGAATTCAGATGATACCAAATTGGTCACAGAAGGTCAGGTAATTATTCAATTAGATCAAGCTGACTACCTTATTGCCTTACAGAAAGCAAAAGCCGATTTAGCCCAAACAGTACGACAAGTACGTCAATTGTTTGAAAATGCGATCCAGGCGCAACATACTGTGCTTTTAGATAAAGCAAATTTGGTTAAAGCACAATTGGATTTAAAACGTCGGACAGGGTTAGTGGGTAATCGCTCAGTATCACGCGAAGAGCTGCAACATTACCAAACCGCCCTAGAAGCAGCGCAAGCCAGTTATAACGTGTCTGTGCATCAATTAGAAGCAGCATCAGCGATGATAGCAAATGTAAATCTTTATCATCATCCTCTAGTGGAAACAGCCAAAGCGAATTTAAAAATTGCTTATTTGAATTTACAACGCACAACAATTGTTGCTCCAGTAACAGGATTTGTTGCCAAACGCAGTATTCAGCCTGGGCAACAAGTTTCCATGAACACTGCGATGTTAGCAATTATTCCATTAAATAATACCTGGGTAGACGCGAACTACAAGGAATCCTCATTGCTTCATCTGCGCATCAATCAACCAGTTACCTTATATGCTGATGCGTATCCCAATATCACCTACCACGGAACTGTAGCAGGCTTAAATGCAGGAACTGGCTCGGTCTTTTCCTTGCTCCCGCCCCAAAATGCCACGGGAAACTGGATTAAAATTGTCCAACGCCTTCCTGTGCGTATTCGGTTAAACCCGGATGAAATAAGAAAAAACCCTTTGC
>CAZTYT010000055.1:0-10697 GCA_964618245.1 uncultured Legionella sp.
TTTGTAGGCCATCCTTTGGTTGAGAAAATAAATAATGTAGGGGATGTGGAGTCACAAAGAAAACGTTTAAACTTGCCTTTGGACGCTAAAATTTTTGCCTTGCTTCCTGGTAGCCGAGATAATGAAATTGAACGTCATATGCCTGTCTTGCGCGATACCGCCCAGCGCCTTCATCAGGCAGATCCAGATTTACAATTTGTCATTCCCATTGCAGGAACCATTAATCCAAAGAAAGTTACTCAATATTTTGCCCAAAGTACCCTTCCAGTCACTTTTATTGAAGGACAAGCGCTTAGCTGCATGGCCGCAGCAAATTTTGTAATTGTTGCCTCTGGAACAGCTTCATTAGAATGTGCCTTGCTGGAAAAACCCATGTGCATTATCTATAAATCTTCGTTCCTTACTTACCTGTTAGCAGCAAAGCTTATCAAAGTTAAATTTTTAGGTTTATGTAATCTTTTATCCAATAAAATGATAGTACCTGAATTTCTACAATATGATTGCAATCCACGAGAACTTTCTCATTACATTACCCATTTTTTAAATGATCGTGCTCAACTGCAAAAAATGCTTACTCATTTAACATCGCTTCGTCATTCCCTATCCTCTGAAAAATCTGACTGCACCTTATTCAGCCTGGTTGAACGCCAATTGTTTGAAGAAAATGCTTCCTTTTAACTTGAAAATATAGAATATCAATTATCCTTCATGTACAATTAATTTTGCTTTCACTACAAATGTAAGCAATTGGACTGATGTTGATTTAATTAATAATAAGGAAGTTAAGATGAATGTCATTGAAACACCTGAAACTAATACCCAATCTGTAAGTAAAAAAGATCAAGGGTTACAAGATTTAGTATACAGCCTGGTTACTCGTTTTCTTGCTGAAAATAAAAATAAAAGCATCGATGATCTATATGACATGATATTGTCAGAAGTAGAGCCACCATTATTACAAGCAGTAATGGAAAAACGTCGTGGCAATCAATTACAAGCTGCTAAGATGCTAGGAATTAGCCGCGGTACCATCAGAAAAAAATTACAACGCTATTTCGGTACCAAATACTTCCGTTTAACGGATGAGTAACAATATAAAGTAAAGAAAAAAAGGCCCATGTAAGCAATTATTTTCTTGTCTCAACTAGTTAAACTCCGAGAGAATAAGAGTTGAATGATTACTTACATGGGCCTTTTTAAGCTTATAACCAACCCTCTTTAAGTTTGTAGAACAGTAAATTTTTGAACTCCATTACTTAAATGAATTCGAGCCAACTTATTGACAAAATGAAAAATTAAGATACAATACCCCCCAAATAAAACTGGGGCAACTACATGTTATCTTCTACTTTTTTTCATGATTTTATTAAACAACTCATTAATGAGCATATTGCTTCAGCAGACTATTTGACGTTACGCCAATATTGTCTGGATCATCGCCCAATTCCAGAAATCATTGAAATTTTTAATGACAGGCTCTCCAAAACCTATGCTGAAGAAAAAGAGGCATCCGTTAAGCACCTGACTCAAGAGGCATTGAAAAAACAAGCTGAACAAGATGAGGATGAAAACACAAAGGTTGAACCTCTCATTCAAGAAAAAGAGGAGAGCACGGTAAAACTTAGCCAAGAATATCAAAAACTTAATCAACAGTATGAGATAAACGTCACACTATTTCATGAGTACAGGAGTAGTGATTTAACGTTAAAAAAAGAGATAAAAGATTTAGATTTCAAAATTTCCCTAATTTCAGAAGATACCCCAACAAAAAAACTGTTACTCGAGCAAAAAGCTGATATTACTGCGAAACAACAAGAAGCTGAGAAGTTAATGAATAAATATTCATTAGAATGTAATTCGCTCGATGAACGTAAAAACATCGTCTATAACTTGCTAATTGACTTAAGAAAACAATTAGAACCACTCAGAGAACTTAGTGTTCAGCGACAAACACGTATAAAAGCAAGAGAAGCAAGCGCTACGCTGGAAAGAGTATTGACAGAACAAAACCATCAAATACTAAAAAAATCCATTACTCAAGTAGAAAAAGATTTAAAAAAACAGAAAAGTGAAATTAAATCATCTGTACTCACTCAAAACTACTCCATTTATCTTGAATGCCTCAATACCTACCTACAAACAAATACAAAACTCAAGCATGCTGAAGTAAAAGCTCTCGAGCAAATTATTAAACACATGCAAAATTATCTTGAAGCATTACCCGCACAGTTTGATGGAGCCCTGGATGTTACCAAACTTTCCAGTAAAAGAGTCCTATTAATGACTTTATTGGAACAAGAAAGGCAAAAGAAGATAACGATTGAGAAAAGTGAATTAGCCAATAAAAATGCAGCACTTGAACAAAAAAAGAAACAATTAGAAGCTAAATCATCAACAATGTATGATTTAAAAAGATATTTAGATAAATCAACCTTAACCTCTATACCAGTAGCAGGTGTTTTTTATCTATTAGCTCTTTTAGCCTTTGACACATTACCTTTTACACTGGGTTTTGTGGCACTTCTCATGACCCCCGCTATTCTAATTACAGTAGTAGGTGTTGGGCTATTCATAGCTGACCTAATCATTAATAATCAATATGAGCAAACCCAAAGTCAACTATGGAAAATGCCTGGACTCATTAAAGAAAATCAACAAAAGATCGAGGAGCAACAAAAAGAACTCCCTGAAATTGTTGAAAAAATTACCTTATTAGAAAGCAAAATAACGGAAATAGACCTAAAAATTTCTCATGCACAATTATCCGATGCTGAAAAAGATAAAGCAGACCTGTTCTTGCAAAAGGCTCGCAGTGTGAAAGCGAATGAATTTAATTCCCAATTCATGCCTCCTCCATCAAAATCAACAGAACCAACAGTAGAAGAACAACCAGAAAACGTTCCTACAGTGTAGATCGTAGTCTTGTCGGGCCCAAGGCCCGACCTACCTTAGAAAAATAATCAGAAAACGTTCCTACAGCGTAGAATCGTAGGTCGGGCCTTGGCCCGACAATATCAAGCAGAAACCAATAGCTTATTCACCCTGCTAATAAAATCGGCTGGGTTATCTAATTGACCACCTTCTGCCAAAACTGCTTGTTCAAATAGCATCACAACCCACAGTTCAAACAAACTATCATCTTGAATATCATGCAAACGCTTAATCAGTGGATGCTCTGGATTAATTTCAAAAACAGGTTTAGTCTCAGGGACTTGTTGCCCAGCTGCTTGTAGTATACGCTGCATTTCTAAATTCATGTCATTCTCATCAGCCACGATACATGCAGGAGAGTCTGTTAAACGATTAGTCAGTAACACCTCTTTAACGCGAGAATCCAAGACTGTTTTAATGTGTTTTAACATTGGTTCTAAAGTTTTTTCTTGTTCCTTCATTTGCTCTTCAGATTCATCGTCTAACTCTACTTTACCCTTAGAGATCGATTGGAGTTTTTTACCAGCATATTCACTCAGATACCCAACTAGCCACTCATCAATTCTATCGCTAAGCAATAGAACCTCTATGCCTTTTTTATTAAATATCTCCAAATGAGGGCTATGCTTGGCCGCATTATAGCTGGACGCGGTAATGTAATAAATTTTATCTTGGCCTTCTTGCATACGGCTAACGTACTCATCCAAACTGACTTCCTGTTTCTCAGAAGCTGATTTGGTAGTAGCAAAGCGTAACAATTTGGCAATAGCATCTTTATTAGTAAAATCTTCTACCGGGCCTTCTTTTAACACCAAGCCAAACTCATCCCAGAATTTTTGATAAGTTTGTTTGTCTTGAGTGCTCATTTTTTCCAGCATGGATAAAACACGTTTAGTGCATGCAGCACGTATGCTTTCCACTTGTTTGTTATCTTGTAAAATTTCCCGAGAAACATTAAGTGGCAAATCGCTTGCATCCACAATTCCCTTCACAAAACGTAAGTAACGAGGCAAGAATTGGGTTGCGTCATCCATAATAAAGACGCGTTTAACATAGAGCTTTAGTCCATGCTTGCTTTCATGTTGCCATAAATCGTAAGGCGCATGAGCAGGAATATAAAGTAAAGAAATATAATCATTTTTCCCTTCCACGTGATTATGCGACCAAGTCAATGGATCACGAAAATCGTGGGAAATATGTTTATAAAGCAATTTATAGTCTTCATCACTAATTTCTGACTTTTGTAAAGTCCATAAGGCCGTGGCTTTATTCACTGTTTCAAATTCAGTTTCAGCTTTTTCGCCCTCGCCTTCTTCAGCTTTTTCGCCCTCGCCTTCTTCAGCTTTCTTTTTCATCACAATGGGCCAACAAATGTGATCAGAATATTTAGTAATAATGGTTTTAATACGCCAGTCACTTAAAAACTCATCATCCTCTGGTTTCAAATGAAGAGTAATTTCAGTCCCGCGAGTTGCTTTGCTCTCATAACCAATAGTAAATTCGCCAGTGCCAGCGGACTCCCAAACAATAGCCTCTTCTGGCTTCAAACCAGCACGACGGCTTTTTACCGTCACTTTATCAGCCACAATAAAAGCAGAGTAAAAACCAACACCAAATTGGCCAATTAACTGAGAGTCTTTAGCGTTTTCACCAGTTAACTGACTCATGAATTCTTTTGTACCTGATTTTGCAATGGTGCCTAAGTTTTCAACTGCCTCATCCCAATTCATCCCAATCCCATTATCAGCAATGGTAATGGTTTTTAATTTTTCATTGACATCAATAGTTATCTTCAAGTCAGAACTATTTTCATATAAGCTGCTGTCAGATAAAGCTAAAAATCTTAACTTATCCAATGCATCAGAGGCATTAGAAATTAATTCACGTAAAAATATTTCCTTATTACTGTAAAGTGAATGCACAACTAAATGGAGCATTTGCTTTACTTCAGTTTGAAAGCCCATTGTTTGCTGTTGCTTACTTGTCATCTAACCAATCTCCTATGACCTATTTTTCTTGATAAGGTAAATAATATTGTGCAGGTTAGGCCATGGCCCAACAATTATTTTCAAAATTTTCACTCGCCGTGCCAATAACTGACACACCAATGTAATGACATATAGGGTGCAATCAAATAATTTCAAGGGGAAATAGGGATAAATTTACATAAAATTTAGATCTGCCAATCAAAGTTGGCTAAAGTTAAAGTGCCTCCCGAATGGATAATCAATACTTTTCCAGTCAATGACTCTCTTTCAATATATTTTCTTGATTCATGAAACAGTTTGGCCGCATAAATTGGATCGGCCAAAATGCCCTCTTCGCTTGCCATGCGTTTTATTTCATTTTTAATCATCTGATTAACCGAACCAAAAGCCTTGGCAGTAGTAGGATAAAAGCAATCATAATTTTCCGGTTCAAAATTAAGCCACTCTTTTAATTTTGTTTTAAAGGTTAGCTCATCATCAGCAAGTAACAGCACATGTACGCGCGCCACGTGATTGTGCAACGCCAATCCCTTAAGTAAGCCTGCTGCAGAAAAACCAGTACCGGCATCAATAAAAATATGTTGAAATGAAAAACCCAACGCTACCTCATTCGCGATAATATCTTGTGCAAGGCTCATCGCACCGGGCATGGCCTCCCCAACACTGGCTCCTTCATACAAAATATACCCAGGCTCTGCTAAGGTTTTTAAATAAACCTGTGCCAAGGCATTAACTTGAGACCACTCTTCCCGAGCGACCCAGATAATTTCCTTTTCCTCTAAAAAAAGACGACTTAACTTAAAATTACCCTGTAGCGATAATTTCCAAGGCTCAATCAAAAAAGCAGTGACTTTCAAGTTAAACTCACGTGCCAATTGCAAAGCAGCTAATAAATTATTAGATTGAGGACCTGCAATGATAATCAAATGCTGAATACCTTGGTTAATTAACCAAGGCATCAAAGACGAATACTTGCGTAATTTGGTACCACTAATACCACAGCCCAACTCATCATCACGTTTGACATAACATTGAGTGCCCACGTTAGGAAAATGGTTAAGCGGATGCACTCGACTAGATAAATTCCACATTATGCTTTGCTATCTCGTACAAAATCAAAATGATGTGCAGTAGAGGTAATAGCATGAAATTTATAACCTAACTCGTTAAATGCTTTGATAGGCTCCATTTCATCTATTTTCTGCTGTAAGAGAAACTTTGCCATTACACCACGTGCTTTTTTAGCGTGAATACCAACCATTTTTAATTGTTCGTTTTTTCTTTCATAAAAATTAACTGTCAATACTGGATAATTTAATTTTTTCTCATCCACTGCTTTAAAATACTCAGTCGAAGCAAGATTGAGAATAAACGGATTTTTTTGAGCAGCTAACTCATGGTTTAAACTGTGTACAATAGTCTCCTGCCAAAAATCATACAAATTTTTACCAGAAGGATTCTGTAGATGAACTCCCATTTCCAAACGATAAGGCTGAATCATATCCAGAGGATTTAATAAACCGTATAAACCGGATAAGATTCGCAAATGCTCTTGCGCATAAGCTATTGTCGTCTCATCCCAAGTATTTGCCTGTAATCCCTGATAAACATCTCCCTGAAACAAAAAAACTGCCGGATAAGAGCGCGATACTGCCTCTTTATCCATTAAAAAATCTTGGTATCGTTGAAAATTCAAGGCAGCGAGATCTTTGGATAAATCCATCAAACCTGCAATCTCTTCTGCCGATTTGGATTGCATTAATTTCACCAAAATTTTGGTTTTATCAACAAATGATGGTTCAGAAACCATGCCTGAATAAGGCTTGGAATAATTCAATAGTTTCTTGGCTGGTGATAATAAAATTAACATAAATGATACCTTATTGTTAATTAACAGTTTTTCTTATTCTTGCTTGTGGGCGGAAAACATAAATAGTAATGGGCTGACTTTGCATTACCATCTGGCCTTGCGAATTAACTATTTGCACCGCAATGGTATGAATACCACGATAAACACCATTGAGAGAAAATTGTAAGTTTGACTGTGGTTTGCCTTTAGGCTCACCATCAATTAATACTTGAACTTTATCACTTGGAAATAACCTTGGTTTTATCGCTGCTCTCACAATCAACACCTCTTGATTATTACGAATTGTGGCATGATTTTCAGGGGAAATAACTGTAATGCTTCCGTAAGAAAAATTATCAAGCGACAATTTTCTGGTAACAACAGGATTGGACGAGGGAATTGAAGAATTGGGGCTTGCCGCAGGGACTAATATGTCAGCCCCTGCATGAGGAGTATCGCTAAAATGAATACTCCCCTGGTTATCTGTCCACTTGTATATCGCAGCAAAGACCGTGCTTACTCCTAACATCAACGATAAGACAAAGCCAAATTTCCTCATCACCTGCCCCAGTGTAACTATTAAAGACTATAGTACAACTCAAACTCGTAAGGATGGGTTAAGCTTCAAATTTTATTTATTTCTTCTTTTTTCATGTTGATGTAATTATTGATGAAGTCTCGAGTAAAGACATCGCCTTGCAATAGAAACTCATGATCATGTAGCAAATACTCCATCGCTTGATCCAATGAAGCACAAACTGTTGGTACATCAACTAACTCTTCTGGTGGTAAATCATAAAGATCTTTATCCATCGCTTGGCCAGGATGAATTTTCTTTTGAATACCATCTAAACCAGCCATCATCATAGCAGAAAACGCCAAGTAGGGGTTTGCTGTTGGATCTGGGAAACGAACTTCAATACGACGCGCTTTGGGATTATTCACGTGAGGAATACGAATTGCCGCAGAACGGTTTCGTGCCGAATAAGCTAATAATACTGGTGCTTCAAAACCTGGTACCAAACGTTTGTAACTATTTGTTGATGGGTTTGTAAAAGCATTTAAAGCCCTGGCATGCTTAATAATACCACCAATATAATAAAGGGCTGTTTCAGAAAGACCAGCATATTGATCACCTGAGAATAAATTTACTCCATCTTTGGATAAAGACTGATGGCAATGCATTCCACTACCATTATCACCAACTAAAGGCTTGGGCATGAAAGTTGCAGTTTTTCCATAGTTATGCGCTACATTATGAATAACATATTTTAAAATTTGCAGCTCATCGGCTTTTTTGGTTAAGGAATTAAAACGAGTAGCTACTTCACATTGGTTTGCAGTAGCGACTTCATGGTGGTGCGCTTCCACTACGGTGCCCAAGGACTCAAGGGTCAAGCAAATTGCTGAGCGAATATCGTGAGAAGAGTCCACTGGAGGAACAGGGAAATAGCCACCTTTAAGCGAAGGACGGTGACCAATATTCCCCCCCCTCAATTTCCTTACCAGAATTCCACTCTGCTTCTTCAGAATCAATCTTATAAAAAGAGCCTGAAATATTGGTTTGCCATTGCACATTGTCAAATATAAAAAATTCAGGTTCAGGCCCAAAATACACGGTATCGGCAATTCCAGTCGATTGCAAATAAGCTTCTGCACGTTGTGCTAAAGAACGAGGGCAACGCTCATAACCCATCATTGTTTTGGGATCTACAACGTTACAACGAATGAATAAAGTATTATCCTGGAAAAAAGGGTCAAATTTGACTGTATCCATTTCTGGCATCAAAGCTAAATCCGACTGATGAATTTTTTGCCATCCTTTAAAAGATGAACCATCAATCATTTTACCGTTCTCAAGAAAGTCATTATCAACCGCTGAAGCAGGAATAGTAATATGTTGTTCTTTACCTCGTATATCAGTAAAACGTAGATCTACAAATTTTGCATCATGTTCCTTTATTGCCTCAAGCATTATATTTTTATTCATTTATACTCTCCAGGATTTTTTGGATAGTGTACCTTAAGTGACTTATTAAACCCAATAGATTAGACTCTATAGTTTTAATCAAAACCATATATTAAAATGGGCGCCTATCAATACCAAGCATTAAAAAAAAATGGCAGTACCAGCAAAGGAGTTCTGGAAGCAGATTCTGAACGTCATGCTCGCCAGCTTTTACGTGATCGCGGTTTGATTCCCACACAAGTCAATATACTAACCCAACAACGAACTGGTAATACCAGTAAAAGTAAAATTTCTGCAGCGGATCTTTCTTTATTTACTCGACAATTAGCTACCTTGTTAGCCGCCGGTATTCCCGTAGAGGAATCATTGCGAGGAGTCAGTGAGCAAACAGAAAAAGATAAGGTACGCGAACTTATTATTGGTGTAAGAGCAAAAGTTTTGGAAGGCTATGGTTTAGCACAAGCCATGTCGCAATACCCACAAGCCTTCCCCGAGCTTTATCGTGCCACGGTTGGCTCCGGTGAACAAACAGGTCATCTTGATGTGGTATTGGAAAAGTTAGCTGATTATACAGAAAATCAGCAACAAACCAGGCAAAAAGTGCAACAAGCCCTAATTTATCCTATAATAATGATTATTGTTTCGGTAGGAATTATCGCTTTTTTATTAAGCTTTGTGGTTCCCAAAATTATCGAAGTATTCACCAGCAGCGGGCAAACTTTACCAGAAATGACTGAGATCTTAATCAAGATCAGTTATTTTGTGAAATCCTATGGGTTATATGCCTTTTTTAGGAATTCTCCTGGCAATTATCGCCTTTAAAAAGAGCCTGAATAATATCGCCATAAAAACTGCCTGGCACCGTTTACTATTAAAACTACCCATTGTTTCCTACTTGGTAAAAACAATTAACGTTGCTCGTTATATTCATACTTTTGGTATTCTTTTTGCGGCAGGAGTCAGTGTATTAGAAACTATGCGTGTTTCAGCCAGTTTAGTAACCAATCTGGTCATGAGACAAGCCTTTGATACCGCAACCATAAAAGTTAGAGAAGGCTCTGGAATCAATGAGGCGTTAAAAGACACAGGTTATATCAGCCCAATGGCTATTCATTTGATCGCCAGTGGCGAAAAAAGTGGGCAGCTCTCTGCCATGATGGAGCGGGCAGCTAATCATTTGGATAATGAAGTAAAGAGATTAATTGACACCTCTTTAACTTTATTGGAACCCATGGTGATATTGTTTATGGGAGCTATTGTTTTATTTATTGTTTTAGCTACTCTATTACCCATATTCTCCATGGAACAATTAGTAACGTAAGAGTTAGTGTCTATTGGGATATGTAAAATAGGCCTTGCCTCATAGGGTCAGGCTAATAAGCAGGAAAAGTAATAGTAATCGCTTATCACTCAGAGCGAATCCCCGTAGCTTGACCACGGGATCCAGAGAGGATAAACCCATACTGGTTTTTCCAGAGTTTGAGGACTAAAAAGACTTTCTTAAGTACTTTGTAATAACAGGAGCATCAATGAATAAACAAAAAGGCTTTTCATTAATTGAAATTATGGTGGTCGTGGTAATTTTAGGCATTCTTGCCTCCATTGTCGTTCCGAAAATTATGGGTAGACCAGACGAGGCGCGCAAAGTCAAAGCCAAACAAGATGTGTTGGCCATTCAAAATGCGCTTGATTTATATAAGTTAGATAATGGAACCTATCCTACAACTGATCAAGGCTTAATGGCATTGGTAGAAAAACCTTCTTCAAATCCAATTCCCAACAACTGGAAACAGTACCTCAAATCGTTACCTAAAGATCCTTGGGGCAGAGACTATCTTTATTTAAATCCTGGCCAACATGGTGATGTGGATGTCTTTACCTATGGGGCTGAAGGCCAACCCGGGGGTACGGGTATTAATGCAGAAATCGGTAATTGGGATGAGAAATAGCCGCGGCTTTA
>CAZTYT010000056.1:0-10691 GCA_964618245.1 uncultured Legionella sp.
AATGGTAATTTAATCTTACAACAGGCAGATGGATTTTTAGCTGACAGAGGAATAGGTTTGGATTTATTCCAAACGTATAACTCTCGTGGTGAAACTGGCAGTTTTTGGTGTTTTAATCTGCAATCACGTTTGGATCTTCATGGTCGTCCTAAACAAGAAGGCTCTTTTATTATCCGCGTCGATGAAGATGGTCATCATTCTCGTTTTGTTTGGGATGTAAAAAAACAAGGCTATTGCCCAGAAGAAGGTGGCTTAGCCAGTCTAATTTATAGCACTACTGGCTGGACTTATCGTGAGGGCAGCAATAGCGCCATTTGGCATTACGATATGAGTGGAAAATTGATAGAAATAAAGGATCACGATGGTCATTATTTTTCTTTCACTTACCAAAATGATCAATTAACCTCGATTCAAACCGCCAATGGAAAGCAAAAAATAACCTGGTCTTTTGTCCAGGGATTATTACAAGACGTTAAAACTTTGAGTGAAGATCAGGTAATCCATCATATACATTATGACTATGATGAACATCAACGCTTACGCAAAGTTAGCCGGGATTTAGGAGCGGGAAAAAGTTATTGGATAACTTATGATTATGTAGGTGACTCCAATCGAATCAGTGATATTCTTCAGGCAGATGGTACTCAATTGCATATTGAGTATGATGCTGAAGGACGTGTTAAAAGGCTGGTTGATGGTGAAAAGCGAGTTTTTACTTATGAATATCGTCAGGGCCAAACAACTTTTACCAATAGTTTAGGAGAAGCATGGACTTATTGGTACGATGAAAAAAATCGCTTGACAGGAGTTGATGGGCCTGAAGATTACCGCATTCGTTATTACTATGAAGGTACTAATTTAAGCAGTATTGTCCAAGGAAGCCAAATTTGGCGTTATCGTTATAATGAGGCTGGTGATTGTGTTTATGCAGAAGAGCCTAATGGACAAATAACCAAACGTGTTTATGATAACGAACATCACATACTTCGTGAAATTTGCTACCAGGCTTTTGATGGTGAGCACCAACCAGTAAAACCGCATAGCAGTTACTCTATTTATAATGCACGTGGTCATTTACTTTTCCATATTGCTGCTGATGGAACGGTCACCGAATACCGCTACGACGAGGAAGGTATGCTCATGAGCAGCCGCTGCTATTTGCATGCTGCTTTTAATCTGCAAGATTTAAGCGAGAATGATTTACTCACAGAATCTCAATTAACCGATTGGACATTACAGCAAAATCCTCAGCAAATTAGTCTTATTGATTATCAGTATGATTGGCGTGGCCAATTAAGTGAAGAAACTCATTACACGGTCATTGATGCTCAAGGTAATGGGGTTAGTAGTAATGCCTCTCGCGTACGTACGTTTTATGATGCTGCAGGGCTTTTAAGAGAAAAAAGCACGCTCACAGCAGAGGGCTGGTGCAATACAACTTACCTTTATGATGGTTTAGGCCGCCTTACCCAAACAATTGATAATCAGGGGCATATACAAAAAATTGAATACGATGATCATAATCAGCAGATCATACAAACTGATGCCAATGGATTACAAACGATCCGCACTTATGATCAGAGTGGGTTATTGTTGAGCATCGTCCGGCTTGATACTCATCATCAATATGGCATGACAGAATATGTATATGATAAAGCTGGCCGTTTGATTAGCGAGACAGGTGTAGATGGTTTAACTACTTGTTACTTTTATGATTATCAAGGGCGTTTAAATAGTAAAATTAATGCTCAGGGGCAAATGATTGAATATCGTTACAATACAGCAGGTTTGCTGGTGCAAACCCACCAATATGCCCAACGGATTAATACCCAGAGCTGGGGAGAGCACCGACCCACTTTAGAATCAGTTATCCCTGCAACTACAGCGCGAGACGATATTAGGCAAATCATTTATGATCAATACCAACAAATCGCTTACACTATCAATGCACGAGGAGCAGTAATTAGTTATACCTATGATGCTCAAGGACGAATACTTAGCAAAACAGCCCATGCTAATCTGCTAGAAAATTTTCATGCCGAAAATTTATTGACTTATGACGATATTAATTTAAAAACAGCTGCCGATGATCGCCGTATTTCATACTATTATAATCAGGCAGGTTACTTGCAAGCCGAGATTAATGGCGAAGGATATGCTACAGAATACACTTATAATCGCTTAGGAAAATTAATCGAGACATGCCATTATCAAAATAGGGCTACGGCTGATTTAATTGGCGATTGGGAAAAAGATAAACCCACTAAAGCCTTACGTTCAAAAGATATCCATATTTATAGTCTTTATGATGCTCAAGGGTTGAAAATTGCCGATATTGATGGAGAGCGTTTTCTTATTGAGTATGTTTATGATGTTCAAGGCCTTTTGCAAAAACGTATCGCTTATGCCAATGCGATTAATGATGACATAACTATCAATGAAGATTCGAAGGTAGAGCAGCTTCGTCCGAAAAAAAATACCAATGATCAGTTTACAAGTTATCGCTACAATGATTTAAGCCAATTAATAGAGGAAAAAAATCAAAGTGGTCTGATGATAACTTATGCCTATGATGATATGGGGCAATTGATCTTCACAAACCGTTTTGATGAAAAGAAGAGTATTTTACGACAACAACGTTCGCGTTATGATGTACTCGGACGTCTTATTCAGCAGTTAGATGAATTAGGTTGCGCAAAACTAAATGCCGCTTCGAGTTTGAGCGAAGAACAAGTAGAATCGATATGGAAAAATCATAGTATCCGTTATACCTATGATAAAGCTGGATTGTTATTAAGCAAAACAAATGCCTTACAGCAGACAACCCGTTATTTTTACAATAAGCATAGACAGCTTCAATATACAGTAAATGCCGATGGCGCAGTGATTGAAACACGGTACAACGCATTAAATCAGGTTGAATCGGTACGTAAATACAGCGCCTTTCTAAAAAACTCGTTACAAGATTTAACAACAAAAGACTTAAAGCTACGATTGGAAAGTCTAAAAAATGAGCATTTGGATGAAACCACTTTTTATGAATATAACAGTATTGGTCAGCTTATTGCGAAACATAGCGGTTCCAATGGTTTAATTACTTCGGAATATAACGCGTTTGGTGAACTTGTTTATAGCACGACGCGAATCAACAAACAGCAACAAACCCGTACTCAATACACGTATGATCGTCGAGGATTAGTGTTAAAGCAAATAGACGATTATGAGCAAATTAACCGCAAGCTAGACTTTGAGTATGACGCTTTTGGCTGGCTTAAATCACGCACTGATGGGCGACATAACCAGTTAAGTTATACTGTTAACAAACGTGGAGAACAAATAACGATTATTAATCCGAATGACCGTATTAATCATATTGCCTATGATGCATTTGGCCGAATAGTAACGGAAACAAAATTCACTTCTTTTGTCATAATGAAATATACCTACAATGATCAGGAGAATTGCTTCACTATTGAAAATTTATTTACCAATACTAAGATAAAAACACAATTCAATGCTTTCGGAGATAAAATTAGTTACACGGATGCTAATACTAAGAAAACAGAGTTTGAATACGATGAGCGTGGTTTACTGCGCAAGGTACTTTCTCCGGAACATACTTTTAAACAATATGATTATAACGAAGTAGGGCAATTAATTGGGCAAGAAGATGCAGGTGGTCATAAAATTACTTATACCTATGATGCTCAGGGGCATGTTTTAACTCAAACCATTGATCCAGACAATTTAAATCTCGTCACTTGTTATCAATACGATGCGATTGGCCGTCAATTGCGAATTATTGAGGCTAGCGGTTGTATCAAGCAATTTACTTATAATGATCAAGGGTATTTGCTTAAATCCTGTATTGATCCAGATGGCTTAAATCTAGTGACAGAATTTACTTATGATGCCCGTGGTTTATTACTACGTCAAACACAGAGGAATACTCAAGGAAAAGATAAAGTAACTGCTTATGAATGGGATAATTTAGGCCGACGTAGTGCAACAATTATTGATCCCGATGGATTAAAATTGACTACACGTTATGAGTATGATGCGAATGACAATCTGATTTGTCAAATAGATGCTAACCAAAACAGCATTCATTATGTTTATAATTCTCTAAATCAATGTAGCTATCAAGTTAATGCACGAGGCGTTATTACCGAACATATTTATAATGCGCTAGGATATGAAAAAACAACCATTACTTATGCCAATCGAATTAATAATTTAACTGAATATACTGAAAACACTTTAAAACAGGCAATTGTTAAAGATGAATTACATGACAAGTATTTATTTCGGCGTTTTGATGAAGCAGGGAGAATTACTCATTCCTGTGACGCCTTAGGCTATATCACTCTTTACCAATATGATGGTAATGATAATCTCATCAAAAAAATAGCATGTAAAAAACCGGTTTCAATTGATGAGTTAAAAAAAGGCAATTTTCCTTACTATCCTGATGAAAAAGAAGCCCGTATCACTCGATATGTTTACGACGATTTAAACCAACTGCGCCTACAATATGATAAATTTGCTGCTCTTACTGAATTCCGTTACGATAATTCAGGACAATTAATACAACGTATTCAATACGGACATGCTATTGATATCACAGGAACTAAAACACCTTTAGAGTATTTGAAAAATTCAGTAACACTTGATCCCTTGCACGATAAAATAACACACTATTATTACGATCAGGCCGGACGGTTAAGCTTGGAGATAAGTCCTCAACGCATAGCTAAATCCTATCGCTATAATGGACTAAATCAAATCATCTCTTGCACTCGTTATGCTTCTTTAGTGCCTATTGACTTATTAGCAGAAGTTGGTTTGGATAATCTTCCTCAAAGCGAGCAGGATCGCACAAATTATTTTGTTTTTGATCTTGCAGGACGCGAAGTTTATCGAGTCAGCGCTGAAGGTCGCATTGTAGAACGGCGTTATGATGCGGTAGGGAATATAACTAAGCAAATCACGCACTCACAACGAGTTGCGTTAAAAGACTATCAGCTCCAGGATTTGGAAACCCTGTTACAAAAAGACAATGGTACACGTACTAATAGCTATGATTATGATGCGGCTGGACGCTTGTTAAATGAAACCAATGCAGAAAAACAGACAACTGCTTATCAGTATGATGCTAATGGAAATGTACAATCTAAAACAGCTGCCAATCAGGCTGTTTGGACTTATCATTATGACGAAAATAATCAGCTGATTGAAACAATCTCACCAGTTGTAAAAATTAATAAAGAAGAGCGCTCAATAATTACCTGTTGTGAATATGATAGCTTTGGCAACCTGGTCAAAGAGATTCGTGATGCAGTAAAAGGAGGAATACAACAAACCCGTATTTATGAATATGATGCAAATAATCGTCGTATTAAAACGATTTATCCTGATGTAGCAATTAGTCAAGCAGGGAAAAAAGCATCGAATGAACGTCAGGAAATCATCCAAAATTTATCAGAAGAATTTCGCTATAACGCTTTTGATGAACTGATTGCCTCTAAGGATAAAGCAGGTCATTGGAAAAATTTTGCTTATAATGAGAAAGGACAATTAGTTTTTCAAGTCGATTCGAAAGGCGGAGTAATTCAATATGGCTATGATTTTTTAGGACGTTTGACTAATAAAGGCTTGTATTATCTACCAGTCATCTTGGCAGAAAATGAAGAGTACACGACATTAGCTATTAGAAATGCTTCACAATATAGCGAGTATGATCGACATGAATATTACGCTTATGATTTGGATGATCGTTTAGTAGAAATTAGTCGTGATAGAGTACGTACCTATGATGCAAAAACAGATAATTACAGTAAGCTAAAACCAACCACTCAGAAAACATATAATGCTTTTGGTGAAGTGATCCAGATAAAGACCCAATTGACAGAAAAAAACTGCGCTACCACCACTTTTTATTATGATGATGATGGGCATCAGACAGCTTCTATTGATGCTGAGAATTATTTAACTACTTACAATGTAAATGCTTTTGGTGAAGCCCAAAGCAAGACAGAATATTCCTCTGCTCTTTCTACGGATTCTTGGAGTATTGAAGATTATACTTTGCCCCAATCTCATTCTAAAGATCGCACAGTCACCTATACTTATGATTCTCTTGGGCGAATGACAAGTAAATCCTTAAAACAGGTAGAAGTTTCTCGTATTAAAAATAATAAATTGACTACTGAAATCCGCGACTTAACAACCACCTATCGCTATGATGCGCTGGGGAATTTAATCGAAACTGTTGATGCTAAAGGGAATAGTGCCTATTTTTATTATGACGCGTTAGGGCAGTTAATTACCAAGATAGGCCCACAAACCCAGGATGGGCGTGCTGCTACCACCTATTCATATGATGCGCTTGGAAATTTGATAGAAACTTATCGCTGGGCTAAAGGTGCTCAAGACTTTATCGATAGCGAACATTATCGTTTAACCCAAAGCAATGACGATATGAGTACCTCATCACAATATAGTGCACAAGGACTTATCTTAAGTGAGAAAGATGGCAAAAATCATATTGTCCATCATAGCTATGATGCAAATGGCAATTTGGTTCGCAGCTTTCAAACTCTTAGTGTAATCGGAAAAAGTAATCTGGTGATCGATAAGCGATATACCTACGACAGTGAAAATCATTTAGTACAAACTGCAACCTTCAAAAACGATGCTTTGTCCTTGCATACAGAAGATGTGCAATACAATATTTTTGGCGAGGTGATTGCCAAGGGTTTTGGTGGTAAATATAACCTTCATCTTGATTATGATCTTTTAGGACGAGTCTGGCGTTCGAATACCCAAGGCTTTTATCAGATATTTGTTTATGATTTAACTGACAAGGTTACTCAAGTCGTAACTGCAGCGAATGGTTTTAATCCAAACGATGGGGAGATTGGTATTGATTTGTCTGAGGGGCAATTTGAGAACGCCTATGGCTTTAACGGCGATAGTTGGCGTATACGATTGCAGCGTCAGAATAATGCTTATAATGCTTTAGGTCATTTATTGACTCAAACTAAAGAGTATTCATCTAAAACATGGCTAGATGATGGCACTGAGCTACTTACAGTTGCGAGCCAATCGCAAAAAGTGGATCGTTGGGGAAATATGCTTACTCATACCAATAGTCTGGGTTATCAAACAATTTATGAATACAATGCATTCAATGATGTTATCAGACAAGAACTTCCTCAAGTTACTTATATGGATGAACATGGTATCAAGGCCAGCATTAAGCCTGTCAATCATTATGCTTATGATGAATTGGGCCAAGCCATTGCCATGATTGATGCGAATGGTCATATGATCAGCAAAACGTATGATGCAGCAGGACGGATTATTAGTGAAACCGATGCCAAAAATATTTCGCGTAGCAAACATTACAATCTTTTAGATCAACTCACTAGCAGCACGAATGAACGCGGAGGTAAAACCACTTATCTTTACGATAAGGCTAATCGTCTGATTAAAGTGAGTACTCCAAAAACTTCTCAAGAGTACGAGTATGATGAAACGGGGCAATTAATTCAGCAAAAAAAATGGTGCAGGTGAGGTTATCACTTTTGAGTATGATGCTCTTGGACATCAATTTCGCCGTCATGACGCGCGTGGGTTTGATAGTTATTATGGATATGATGATGCTGGTCATAAAATTCGCGAAGTAGATGCTAATATTGGAGTACAAACTTGGGAATATGATGAAAACGGACATCTTACAAAACATGTGGATATAGGGGGGCATACCACTAATTATGAATACAACCGAAATGGATTAATCATTCATGAGTTTTCCACTCATGGCAAGAATATTTTTTATTCTTATAGTGGGGATGGTCAATTACGGGAATATGCCGATATGACTCATAATGAAACCATTCATTACACTCATGACACTGAAGGACAATTGCTAAGTAAAATCTCCAGTAGGGGCAATCTTGGTGATGGTTATAATGGTTGGATACGCGAATTAGATTATTATGAATACGATCCACAAGGACGTTTAATCCGTATGCGTCGTCGTAATCCTGAAGATACAGATAGTCGTTTTCCTGCGGAAGATAAAACCATTTTGTCGGTGGATTATGATTACGACAAAGTCGGCAATATACGCCATACCAAAGTCGGCGCCAAATATCCGGCACAGACTGTATCTGCTAGGGAAGATTATTATACCTATGATGAAAATAATCGGATGACTGTCAATAAAGGTCAATTAGTGAATGGAAATATCCAAATTAATAGTGTTCAAGGCAGTGTATTAAGTTATGATGCGGCGGGTAATATTGCGGATGCAGTAAAATATGAAAATGGAGCCCAGCAAAGTTATCATTACGATTATAACCTGGATAATCAATTGGAGCTGATCCAGAAAAATAACCGAAAAATCCAATATAAATCCTACGATGCAGCGGGTCGAGTGGATACTGAAAATACCTTTGATGCTTACGGGAATTTAGCTCAAAGTAACCACCTTACCTATGTAAATGGCATACTTACAAAACAAAGCACACGCAATGCAAGTCAAATAGAGGTTTCCTATAGTGCATATGGTTATGATAATGTAGGAAACTTAAAGTCATTGATAATTAAAGCGAAAGGAGGAGCGGAAAAACCTGGAGGCAGCACTATCACTCATGCCTACACCTATGAGTTTTGGGATAGTTATTTGCAAAAAGAAGATTCTGTCAAGATTACAGCACAGAACACGAGTTCTTCCTCGAGCAAAAGCGTTCGTTATTACGATGCGAATGGCCTCTTGCGCGACTCTATTGATTACACGGCAAATACAACCTATCCGAACTCTATTCATTATTTAAACAGTTCAATGGATGGGTTACGTAGTCGTTTTGATAAAGAAGGAAGTAGCCATTATCTATCGGTTGATGGAAAAATAATAGGTGATTTGCGTCTGGACAATACCGGTCAGCAAAAACTATCGATATACGCAGGCTTTACTCCGGCAGGAAGTCAGTTAAAACCGCTAGGCTCAATGTTTTATGCTGACGCTAGTCACCAAAAAGTGGCGTCATTATTTAGTCGCCAGGCTGGGGATGTAGCAGATGGTACGCTACCTGAGCTTCCACAAGATACAGTGGGTACTTATACATTGCAAGCAGGAGATACCTTACAAAACATAGCATTACAAGTGTATGGTGATAGTAGCTTATGGTATCTAATTGCTGACGCAAATGGGATAAGCAATCGAGAGGCGAGTGCAGGCAGTGGGGGCGAATTGCAAATAGGGCAACGCTTGACGATTCCAACCGCGGCGAGTGGACAGCATTATTTGCAAGGCACTCATAAAGTGCTTGATGCCAACCGAATGATAAGTGATACCAGCCCTAATGCACCTTTACCGACACCAATTGCAGCAAAACCCAAGAGCCATAGTAATTTGCTTGCAAAAGTGGTTATGACGGTAATGACAACGGTGGCCATGGTATTTACAGCAGGCTTATTAGGTCTGGCAGCAGGAGCCGCAGGCTCTCTCATGGAGGCAGGTTTATCTGTACTAGGAGGAGGCCTTGCCTCTCTACCAAATACTTTGGCTATAGGTCTTGCTGCCGGGTTTGTAGGAAATATTGCAGGCCAGGGAGCTGCGAATGCCTTTGGTCTACAAAAAGGAATCGATATGACAAGCGCCCTGATAGCCGGTTTGGCTACAGCAGCCACAGCAGGGATAGGTCATGCATTTCAAGGAGCGAACCCCATCAAAACATTACAAAACTCTCTCAACGAAGGGAAGGTTACCCAACAATTTAATATCGCCAGTGCTGCAGAAATCATGGAGCAAAACGCCGCCAGCCAAGCTTTAAACGTTGCTTTAAGAAAACATCAACACTTCGACTGGACAGAACTAGGCATCTCAGGCCTCACCGGCGGATTACTAGGCGGTGGGATGGGAAGAAAGTTAGACAACATCCTACAAAAATTTGACAGTAGCGGCTTCCTCAACACGGAAGTAAAATCCCTGGCTAGTGCAGGCATCCAATCCGCAGCAAATGGCACACACTTTGATACGGTTGGAGTGTTTAAGGATAGTTTGGGAGATGCAGTAGGAAAGGCAGTAGTAACAGGCTTTACTCCTGAAACGAAAGAACTTTCCATTGATAGTCTTTTGGAGGATTGGGAAGGGTATTCTAAGGATTTTAATGATTATTTGGAGCGGGAGCCGGCAGTTGAGCGAAGTACCGTTCATGCCTCAAAGAAAACCAGTTCTCATAAAACAGGAAAAAAATTAAAAATGATGTTAGAACAAGGAGATTTAAAGAATACTACACCTTTGCCATTAGTTGCTTCGATTACAAATGAAGAGCTTGAAGATAAAGATGCTTTGAGTAAGGTACAGATAGAAAAAATAATTAATGACCATAATCCTAAATTAAACAAAAGAGTTTCTAGTTTAGTTTATAATGCATCCCAAAAATATAATATTAACCCTAAAGCATTGTTAGCTACAATGCAGCAAGAACAAAATTGGGGACTTAATGGCAGAGAAACTAAACTTATGGGGCACGGTAAGGAAGGACATCCAGTGGAATTATCAATAGAAGTTTCCATTGATCTTTCTGCAAAAATTTATCGCAGATGGTTAGATGCAGCTTTAACTCAATTCCAAGATAAAAAAGTAGAGAACTTGTTGATAAATGGTGGTTATGGTTACA
>CAZTYT010000057.1:0-10526 GCA_964618245.1 uncultured Legionella sp.
CGGCAAGATGCAGGGGAGTCTTTGGCCAAAGAATTAAACAAACTATCTAGTGATGTTATATTCATTCGCGCTGATGTTCGCAATGAAGAAGAGGTGAAAACGCTTCTTGAGCAAACTATCAAACATTTCGGACGTTTGGATGTAGCCGTGAATAATGCAGGGACTGAAGGCAAACCCGTTTCTCTTGTTGATGAAGTTCTTGATAATTATCATCAAACTTTTGACACCAACGTGTTAGGAGTTTTTTTGTGCCTAAAATATGAACTTAAAGCGATGATACCTCAAGGTTCAGGATGTATTATCAATCTTTCTTCCGTTGCAGGTAAAAAAGGGGTGCCAGGTGCCTCTATTTATTGCAGCTCAAAGCATGCAGTAGAAGGGTTGACTAAAGTTGCCGCTCTTGAAGCCGCATTTGCTAATATTCGAGTCAATGCCGTTTCGCCGGGCCCCATTAAGACAGAAATGTTTGAACGATTTACCGAAACAGAAGCCAAAAAAGAAGCCTTCGTAAAATCCATTCCACTACAACGTGCTGGAAGCGCTGACGAAGTAGCTGAAACTATCGTATTTTTAGCTTCAGAAAAAGCTCCATTTATTACTGGGCAAAGTATTGGTATAGATGGCGGCTTGATGGCTTAACGAGTTGCTGTCGTTATGGCTGCAACTCGTTAATAGCAGTTATGGTCGGTAGGTGAATACAATCAGCTTCTGGATCGAGTTTAAATAAACTGAAATATTGTCGGTAATTTTCCAACCCAGGTTGATTAACACATTCGATAAATAATTGTTTTTCTGTTTCTTGCTCAATGCTGGATTTTTGACCACGTTCAAGGGATTTACTATATTTACGATGAATGTCTACACTAAGTGAAGATAATTTCGCTATAGATAGATTATCATCATATAAGTCTGTTGTATCCGATTGTTGAATTAACCGTTGTATGCCTTCATTATTTTCAATAAGGTTTAATTTATTATTGAAAAGGGTACTCATTGCGCGGGTTAGTAATTTTATTGGCATAACCAGCGTTGAAAACGCAAGGGTAATTCCAAATACCAATGTTAATAAGCCTTCTTTCTCTCGAATATAAAAATCCGAGACTACATGCTTCACTTCTATTTTGGAATTTTTTTGAAAAGAGTGTTCAATGGATGCTGCTGATGCAATCGCACCCTTAGTTGTTTCGATAAAAAAGCCCAAGATCATTTGTCGTAGGCCACTTACAATATAGTAAATTGCTCTTAATGGAGTTAAGAGATCGCGTAAAAAATGAAAGCTGGTTTTATAAGGCTTTATGAAATCTGTAGCGTTTTTACCTATATTTTTTAGCCTTTTTGAGTGTGCTATAGGAAGAAGAGTTAAAACATTATTTAATGGCCGTTTATTATGTGCATAAGCATTATTCCATTGAGGTGGTTGTAAGGTATCTTTCTGACGACTATTCAACACATGCGCCAAATGCCCACGGTAAAGATCAACCGCACGTTCAGCTTCATCGGCACGCATAAACTTATCACTCCGAATGATAAATTTTAGAGACTTAAATACAGTAACAGTTGCACCAATAATAAAATGACTGAAAAAAGCGACCTCTTTTACTTTTTTAGGTACATATTTATTTTCAAACCATTGCTGATACTCTTGTAATCCTTGTTGACGCTCCGTGTATGGCTTGGCTAAATTGGCTAATAATTTGGCTGATGCCTCGAATGCCGCATTTATACCTTTAAAATAGGAAAGTCCCATAGCAGCATCCCCAACAACAACAATATCAGGAGAACCAGGACTTTTTCCTCGTTTATAAACTCTTTTAGCATAGGTAGCAGGAGCCTCATTGACACTAATGGTTGCTTCATCCAAACGAACCAGCTCATCTTCTTTGGTAAAGTGGCGTAATCTCAAGCCCAGATAGCCTTTTATCCTTTGCATCAAAATTTCAGGAATAACTGCTGATTTTGGGTCATTACCTCTAAAAGGAAAAATTGGCTTACCTGATTTCGCTAAATTTTCAAGTAACTGGAATTGTTCCTTGGTAATCATTAACTGGAAGGTAATGGGGGTTCTTCCATTGGCATCTTTTTTTCCTACGTATTCATCTGCTGTAATGCCGTAGTTTTGCATAAAACGCATTAAAGTTGGCAGGGAGATCTTTTCTACATCACCTTCAACTTCGTAGCGGAATTGCATAATAAAATCAAATTCTTTTTTTGCAGAATTAGAAATAACATGGGTATCACCATTTTCAGTGGTTGCTTCAAGAATTTCTTTTTTTATTTCATGAAGCTTTTTCAAGTCTAAGGGAGAAGTTGCTCTAAATTTTTCACCATGTAAAATTTTATCTTTAATTAACCTTCCCTGCGGAGTAATAACGGAATAAGCGAGTTGCCCATTAATTTCTCTTAAATAAAGCTTACGTTTTTTTAGGTGAAATTCTGCGCTCATGGGGGCTAAAACCAAGGCATAGCTTTTTCCTATTCCTTGCTCTGAAACTACGCTTTTCGTTCCATCAGCGCCAATAATTAAATCAGCTTTAGGGTATTTTTTTCTTACTTGTTTCTCAAAGTCAGTAACCCATTCATCCTGTGTAATTTTGGCTCCCAGCTCAATAGCCCTTTGTTTAAGCATTTTTTCCATTTCGCTGATACGAATAAACTTGTTCTTTTTGACTTGATTAAGAAGGCGCAGAATTGTTGGATCAGGCGGCTCACCACAAGCTTCTAAATATTTTTTAACTTGCTGATAATCAACCTGGAGTGTATGGTTTCGTTTATATTCATCATATTTTTCTAATATGACTAGTTTTCGATGGGGGTTAAGTCTAAGTAGGCCAATTGCATTTAACAATCCGATAGGCCCAGCTCCGACTATGACAGTATTAGCTTCATTACTGCGATATGTGTAATTCATTATCAGCCCTAAAAACACTTATTGGTCGCAATTATGCCACAAATAAAACTATGTATACAATAATTAATCAGTTAATCTATTGAATAGCCTATTATTTACAAAAATACAGTCTAAACTTATGTAAAAGAACACTTAATCAGGCATGAATGACAAAAAAATCAACCAAAATCAGCAATAAGAGGGAAAAACCTATTCTTATTGATTTAGCATTACAGGGTGGTGGGGCTCATGGTGCATATACTTGGGGCGTTCTGGATCGCTTACTAGAAGAACCTAGATTATTAATTGAAGGGATATCCGGAACCTCTGCCGGTTCAATGAATGCTGCAGTATTGGCAAGTGGATATGCTTATGGTGGAGCGGAGGGTGCACGAAAGGCACTCTATAATTTTTGGAAGCAAGTTTCACAAGCAGCCAGTTTTAGTCCTTTTCAAAGAGGACCACTAGATATCCTATCTGGAAATTGGACTTTAGACTATTCTCCCACATTCATTACCTATGAATTAGTAACTCATCTTTTTTCACCCTATGATCTAAATCCTGCAGCCCTTAATCCCTTACGCGACATATTGGCTAATAATATTGATTTTTCTGCTTTGATCAGATCACCGATTAAATTATTTATCACGGCAACAAACGTTAGAACCGGGCGAGGAAAAGTTTTTCGAAATCAGGAAATTACGGCGGAAGTATTGTTGGCTTCCTCTTGTTTACCGCTCATGTTTCAGGCAGTAGAAATAGATGGTGAGGCATATTGGGATGGTGGATATACCGGGAATCCAACAATTACTCCTTTGGTACAGGAATGTGAGTCAAGCGATACCATATTAGTACAAATCAATCCAGTAGAAAGACCTGGTACCCCCAAAAGTGCTCGTGATATTTTAAGCCGGCTTAACGAAGTGGCATTCAATGCCACCTTAATGAAAGAATTACGGATGATTGCATTACTAAGGCATACGATCAGTAATGATATCGGTGGGGAAGGGGGACGTTGGGCTAATATGCGTATTCATCGAATTACCAGCTCCAAAATGGTGAAATTAGGCTATTCCTCCAAATTAAATGCGGAATGGCCTTTTCTTCAAATGCTTTTTAAAGAAGGGCGAGCAACAGCTGATAAATTCTTAAAAAATTACGGGCAAGCCCTCAATCAGTATTCCACCTTTAATTTAGATTCATTTCTTTAAGTGGATAATATTTAGTTAAGGTTATTACTGTATAATTCTTTGTGGTTATTTTTAAATACACAACGAGTTAAAAATGTCGAAAAAAACTTTTATTCAACAGTTTTTAGAGCTTATTAATAATAAATCTCGTATAGCTGCCAGGCTAAACGAGAGAACTTTCCGAGCCATTGCAAATAACCCCAAAGTTAAATTAAACAATAATCAACCAGGGGTTATAATTAATAATCGATTTGTTCCTATGATAACTCGTAATACTCGTGATTTTAATCAAACACTTTGTTCAGTTGGCGAAAGTGATAAGCGGGAAATTCTTCTTCTTGAACCTCAAAACCCCATTTTAGACGCACTTTATCATGCATTAAAAAATGATATTAAACAGATTGACGGAACCAAGCAAATTTTAACTAAAGTGATGTACCTGACAAGACTTTGTTTCCCTGAAACAAAACCAGATTTATATATTGAAGCTCGAATAAAAGATGGAAGATCTGTAATTAAGCTCCATGAAATGATATTAGCGCAAAATGGTGTATGCCGCCATCATGCGTTATTGAATGCTTATCTTTTATCTCGTTTAGTTGAAGATAAGATACTTCATGGACAAGTAATTCATCATCGACAAAATTTTGAAAACGCAGCAGCACATACTTGGAATTTATTTTGCGAAGAAAATGGTAAAGTTTATTCTTTGGATTCCTTATGGAATAATTTGACTTGTATTACAGATTCTCCTGGAGCCCTAGATAAGCTATATAAGCAAAAAGGGATAGATCAAAAAATTAAGGACATGCATCCTTCTATAATTATACCACCCCAAGATAAGAACTATGCTGATAAAATAGACCATATTAAGAGGCAAATTGAAACTCAGCATTTTACCATTGCAAGCTATGGATTTTTTAAAGGAGGTAGGAAAATTATCTTGCAAAATGGATGCCAAAAACGTCTGCCACACCGTGTTGCCGCAATTTATGAGGCTATTACTCTTGGCAGTGATTCAGAAAAAAAACTGTGGGAAGACATACAATTCTTGGCTAATGAGGCTATTTTAAACCCACGTAAAGGCCAACGTCCTGATACTACATTTTTTTATGAACTCATACAGAATGATTTGAAAGACGTTCCCCCGAAAAATGATGAAACATTGTATAATAACTGGATAAAATTATAGGCGTGCTGATTGTGCCTTTAGGAATAGTCAATCAGCCGCTCATTTTAAGCCCCTGATTGGGTGCAATCAGGGGGGTATAATCAAGCTTCTTTGGAATACAATGCAACAGCATTTCCCTCGGTATCAAGAATAATAGCACGATGTCCGTATGGTCCAATTTGCTCTGGTGCTTTAAGCACTTTACCACCATTGGTCATGGCTGCGTTTACGGCTTCAGCCAACCGCCCATCTACATTTAAATAAACCAAGGCGCCATCTTGCGATGGTTTTCTATCCTCCATTACACATAAACATCCCGAAACATTATCTTCGGTATGCGGTAGTAATCCAAATACAAATCCATCCGTATCAATTTTTTGTACCGGCTCACCTACAACCATGGAGTAAAATTGAATGGCTCTATCTAAATCGACAACTGGAATATCAATCCAACAAAAAGTGTTGTTTTGTTTCATTTTTGTTCCTGTTTATTTAAAATTATGCGAAATTATAACTTTAATTGATATTAATTCAATGTGGATCATTCCGTATGATTAGTCGAAATTTTAATGAAAACTAAAAATACATAACAAAAAGAGCCTTATGGCTTAGCGTGTTGGAACTTGCTTCTTTAGGGAAAATTCAAAAATATTGCTTAACCCAGCGAACAATGTCTGTCGCACTCATTACTCCAGAGTGTCGAGCGTTCTCCTCTCCATGAGAAAAAAGCATTAAAGTAGGAATACTTTGAATTTGGTAGCGAGCGGCTAACGTTTGTTGTAATTCTGTATTAATTTTAACAAGTCTAACTTTGGGTTCAAGGAGCTTTGCAGCCGCTTCAAAATAGGGAGCCATCATTTTACATGGACCACACCACTGTGCCCAAAAATCAACAAGCAATGGAATATCGTTCTTTTTAAGATGAAGATCGAACTGCGCTGCATCTAAAGCAACTGGCTTTCCATCGAAAAGTGCTTTTTGACACTTTCCGCATTTAGGGGACTCCGTTAATCGTGCGGAAAGCAAACGATTTGTTGTATGGCAGTGAGGACAAACAATATGGATTGAACCATTCATAAATTTGCAACTCCGCGAGAGCAATCATAGGTTTAATAAATGGAAATTATTACTATTAATTAATAAGAACCAAAAATGCATAAAAGCCCTTCAAGGGCTTTTATGCATTAACCTTATGATTTGATTTTTTTACTAATGAGAGGCTCAATGGTTGTATTTTCCCATTTACAACGCATTCCATAACAGGCGCCAAGACAACTAGAAAAAGCGCCTACAAAGAATAAAATGAAAAGAACCCAGCTGCTACAGGCCAAATGCTTTGTATCCACAGTAGTATTAGTAACAGGAGTATTCCCAACTGGTTGTGCAGAAACAGTTGTAGTTTCAGGGGATATTGCTACTGAGGCTACTGAAGGGGCTAAATTTTTTTCATAAACAGTGACATAACGTGTTAAAGGTAGAATGAGTAAGGCACTTAATATAAGTGTGAGACTCCAAGTAACAAATCCATAAACTACACCGCCATGACAATAACAATGATAAAATCGTCCAAAGTACCCAGCAACAAATCCTGCTGTTCCCATGGAAACAATTACACCAATGAGTAACCCAATTGCGCCGCCTATGGCAAGCATATTCGCACCACTAGAGGTTGAACTGTAAGCACTCAAACCAATAGCCATAGCAAATATATTTAATAAAAAAGCTAAGCCTAACCCGACTAGCGCCCCTGCTATAATAGCAGACCAACAAATCCGAGTGTGGGTTGTTTTACAACATTCAGAGGTTTTTATTGAGTCGTCCATAATCATAATAATTTCCTTTTAAATAAGATATTATGCGTGAGAAACCAACCAGATTAATATTAAAACACTGATTGGAATACCAAGTAACCATCCAATGATATAGCCCATTTTATATCTCCTAACTCCATTAATGCATTATAATAAAACACTATTCCTAATTAATAAGCATAGAATAGATATGGATTTTAATCAAAGTAGCCTCTAGCTTTCATAGGCTCCAGGAGCATAAACAATTTTCAATGCTTCGGTATAAGACGGATTAATAAAATAATCCAAAGGGCAGGGGATATTCAATGTTATCTAAGATAAATTGTATAGTTTAAGCCTGATTAATCGTAAAAAAACTTCCTAATCTTTGGGTGTTAAAGAAGTTCAAGCCCAAAGAGCGAATGCTAAAAACAATTTTTCTATTGGTATGAAAGCCAAATCCAGTCGCATTCAAGAGGCTTTAGATGATGCAATTGCAGAAAAAGTACCAGATGTTAGATGTTCGTGCCGCGCTCAGTAAACATAGACATTTGAGTTTGTTTCGACGAACAATAGCAATTAAGGAAATTGATGCCACTCTTGAGAAAGAGTATACCTCCTATCCCTATAGTGGATAGGGAATTACACAAGCCCACAGCAGAACGACATAAAATTCACCATGTGTTAATGAGTAATTTATGCCTGTAATTTTCTGGGCAAATAAATTCTGCTTACCATGAATTAAAAGCATTAATAAGAGCTATTTGCTCTGTGGGTTGAGGCGAAATAGCGAGCCCTAGCCTTTAATTCCTCTAATTGAACTTGTGCATGTAAGGTGTTGAGTTGCACCTGTGTTGTCATTTGCTCACGTTGATTGACTAGAAATAAGGTACTGTCTCCTTGATAAAACTTCTTTGTTTCTCCGTGTTGCACCATTTGCGCCAAAAGCAATTCTTTTTTTAATAAGTTGACTTGCCGTCTGCTTCTATGTATGCCGACAAGTATGTTTTTAAATTCATTATGGAGTTGTTCGTACAAAAATTTCTTTTCAAAGCGAACTTGGCGTAACTCACTTTCCGCCTGGATTAGGTTGCCTTTGGCTTGTCTTCGTAGCAAAGGAAATTTAAACGAGACACCAACCATCGCTGCTTGTGGAATCAATAAGGGGTAGCCTCCTGTTCCATTTTGTTTAAAGGTGTAGGCAGTTGCATCTAACTGAGGTAATAGCTCATTACGTGCTTGGTTGCGTTTGAGTTTCATCATATTGGCATAATGGTTAAGCTTTTTTATTCCTGGGTGTTCCCTAAGTGAAGTCTTGATAGCGTAGGTGGTGCGCGTCAAAGCGGGTAGGGACTGTATTTCAGGAACTAGTGGGTTACCTTTGGGGTCACGAAAATATAGCGATAAATTAATTCCTGCTTGCTCAAATATCATTTGACCTTGATTTAGTAACTGTTCTCGTTGAATGATTTGTTGTAAATTTTCACTGATGGCCAGTTTTGGCAAATCCCCAAGATTGGCCTGTTGTTCAATTGCGTGTTGACGTTTTTTGGCCAAGTTCAAGAGTTGTTTAAATGTGTTTAATTGCAATCCTGCCTCTACCCATTGCCAATAGGCTTTAATAGCTTCTTGGTAAATTTTTATCTTGATTGCCTCGGCATCTTGTTCTTTCATGAGCATTAATTGCGCAGAAGATAATAATCCGGTTCGCTCTTTATCAATAAGCCGATCACGAAGCAAGGGAAGCGATAATCCAGCTCGATATTCTCCACCCGAGTTCGTCAAATAGTTTTGATAATAAGTGGGCCAGTCACCTTCGCCATTGCGATAGCCTGCAAAAAGTTTTACGCCATTATAAAGAGTTGGAATGTTAAGTTGCGTATCGCCATAATTATTAATATAACCCCCTGCGGGTTGCGAACGAGTACTAGCTTCTAATGATGGGTCAAACTGTCCCTTTGCATTGACAAAAATTCCACTGGCTTTGATTACTTCAAGGCGGGCTATTTTTACTTGAGGGTAATGAGCATCGATGCTTTTTAGTACATTCACTAAGCTTAATTTTTGTATTTTCGGAGAGGCATGGGACTTTGAATACCCCAATAGGATGATTAGTCCCAAAAGAATAATGACTAGCGCATGCAACTTTAATATCCTCATGAACTTGCCTTATCTGTCGAGCTTTCAGGAGGAAAGCCGTTAAACTGGCGCCATAACTCATACCACAAGGGAACCTCACCTAATTGTACCCAGCCATGTACGCGCACTCCTTGTCTTAAAAAGTTTGGATCGGGCCAGGGCTCATCTGGCACAATTACGACGCGAAATAACCCTATGCCATTATCGGTGGGATCGATAAAAGCGACTCTTCCACCAAAAGTCCCTACAGCGATTTGCGGCCAACCTCTAAATTGAATGGCTGGCCATCCTTCAAATTGAAGGCGTGCTTTTTGATTCAGATTAACAAATGGAATGTCGTTGCCATCAATCCAGAGTGCTACAGCCCTTGATTGGGTTTCAGGTATAATCTCTGCTACTATTTCTCCTTCTTTAACCACAACGCTTTCTTGTCCAGTCAAGCGCTTAAAGATAATTCCTCGAACATGAGCTTTGATAAGCTGGGTCTGCTGTCTGGCAATGCGAACATCAATATTTACCTTATCAATATTTGCTTGTGCTAATTCGTTTTGGTACTTAGCATATTCAATTTGAGCTAATTCGTATTGACGTTTTGAATTAATGCCTTGTTGGTATAGACTTTTTTGGCGATCGACATTGGCTTTTCCTGCAATCAATGACTGTTGAGCTGCTTCAATGCGAAGTAAAATGGCCTTTTTTTCTAGTTCCAATCTTTTGAGTAATTCGGGATCATTGTCTGTAATTTCTACAATTGGGTCGCCTGCTTTAACATGAACTCCTTCATTTACGTACCATTTTTTAATTCGGCCATAAATGGGTGAATTGACTGTATGTAATCGTTCAGTGGGTGAAAACGCAATCACTTTTCCACTGCCTAGGGCAAATTGTTGCCAAGGGGTAAAGCACAAAAATAAAATTAAAATCAGTAGTACTAAAAAAATAATCTTAGCTATTTTGCGCGGATTGGGTAACTTGCCAATCATTTGGGAGGAGTGTAACTTCATGAGAGCACCAGACAATTAGATAGTGGAATAATATTGGGGTATTCAGTGACTATAATTAAGAGGGTCTGATTGAGTGCTGATAAATGAAAGAGTAATAACTCGATGTCTTTTGTAGTAAGTCTATCAAAGACCCGATCGATTATAATAAGCTGGGGTTTTGCATGTATCGCACGAATCACCATCAGTTGAATGAGTTCAAGTTCATTAAATACGTGCTCCCAATCATAAATTATGCTTTTTAATCCATGAGGTTGGCGCATAATTTTATCCATCAGCCCAAAAGATTTTAAAAGCTTTTTCAAGTCTAAGGGAGAAGTTGCTCTAAATTTTTCACCATGTAAAATT
>CAZTYT010000058.1:0-2893 GCA_964618245.1 uncultured Legionella sp.
CATAAAGATTCCATAAACTGACTTTTCCTTTAAGCCCTACAGGAGAACTCCAACCAGAGGCAGGTTTAGGCTCCAAGCTTGCTGTAATACGCATGCGATCGGGTAAAAATTCCGAAACGCGAACTGTAGTTGAACCCAGCAGATTTTGTGGGTGGTCATCCTTAACCAGAAAAAGATTGACCGTATATTGACCAGTAGGAGAGCTTGCTGTGGTTGTAAAATCAAAATCCATAAAACCTGTTTCATTAAGAGTAACTTTTTGGTCCTTAATGGTGGTTCCTCTTGGGTCTACAACACTAAGTTGCAATGGTAAGCCAGCTGGCTGTGGTTGTGCATAGGCTTGTTTAATAATCATGCCAATATGAGTCGTATCTCCAGGCCTATAAATTCCTCTATCCGAGAATAGATAGGCACTTAAATTTTGTCCTTCTTGATTATAATTAGTATAGAGGCCGCCAGTATCAAATTTAGAAAAATTAAGTTGGCGATTGGCATTGTTGAAAGGGATAAAGGATACATCATTATTCAACTGAGCCAGATAAGCTATGGGTTCTTTATCCTCTACAAAATCTTTCAAACTTGGGAAATTGGCTCTTCCTTGTGTATCAGTGGTTCGCGACAGTATAGGTAAGCCATTTTTCCCTAAAACAGTAATAGTTGCGCCGGTAACGGGCGTTCCTTGTGTGATCGAAGTCACGAATACATCATGGGTGCCATCACTATTATCTTTTACTATCAAAGCAAGATCAGTAATTAAGATTAGTCGGCTGGCTTTAACATCTAATGGTGTTTTATTAGTTACGTCCCAACCCACAGCTTGTAATAAAAATAATCCCTGTGGACCTGAAACATTCGTAGCCATAGAAAGATATTTGCTGAAATCAAGAGCTGTGTATTGTTGTTTTGCCAAGTCACTGGTATCAAATTGCTGAACTTCAGAGGAAATTTGACTAATGTTTTGTTGGTTAAAGGTTGGATTAATAAAGTATGGGTTGTTAAAGTCCCCTTGGGTTTGAGTAACGAGTTGATTGACGTTTTCTGGTAAAACTCGAGCAAAATCAAATTTTACTGCAGGCACTCCGCGAACTAGTATGGAGAGTTTTTTCTCGCCTCCCAAGGCAAGTAATGACCCCTTGTGTAAGAAGCTGATTTCTTTGGGAAGTGGAGGGACTGGGATCACAACACTATAATCATTGCTTAGCACGAACTCGCCAAAACCTTTCATTCCCTTATCTACTTTTACATAAATATAGCTTGGTGTTTGAGCTGTAAATTTAAAACTATGCAAGGTTGCATAGTTTTGATCGGTTGGAATGGCCTCTTTGGTTAAAGGAGTAGCCAATGCTAAAATTTCTGGTGTTACTTCGCCTGGATTTTGCCATTGATAATTTGTTTTTGCAGGCTCAGCGGCTGTTGCTGGGCGATCTTGGGGTAATAAATAAAAATGAACTGATTTATTAAATTCATTTTCATTAATTCCTAGCGTGGTTTCAATGGTTAATATTTGTTCGGGTCGATCTTTGTCATTACGAACAATAGACGCAGTGGCGGTAACAATTTTCAAAAAGTCATGGGCATCAGGAATAAGTATTTTTTCAGATAATTCTTTTTCCAAATGTCCAGAATTTGTTGAAGAGATTATTTCTTTTGCAAGCGTTAAACGTAAAAAACGAGCAAGATCACCTATTTTTATGGTATCCGAGTGTAAGTAGGCTGTGCGTTTGTGAGCGTCATAGGTATATGAAAAGGGAAGGGATTCTGTTTTCCCATCAGCTTGTTCTTGGGTCTGATAAAAAAGAGCTGTATTTTTTTCCAGGCTTTGGGTGTTTACTGGAAAGTTAAATTCGATAGTAGCGACTGCTTTTCTAATTTCAGCATGCACCGGATCTTGATAAAGTTTAAAGCTCGCTATTTTGGCTTGGAAAGATTGAGTTGAAAACGAATAGGAGTGTGATTCCATATTGGCAGTTGAGGCAAAGAAATCAGGGGCAAAATCAATAGTATATTTTTGTCCGGCAGGCCAATCTTCGGTTGGGGTAAAGACTAATTGGCTATCCGTGTTCCATGTCCAGGTACCTGGCATGTGGGGGTTCATTTCAATTCCTGAGGAGAGCGTTTGGCCCACTAAGCTTAATGGAGCAACGGATTTATTAATAAATCCATGATCCTTTATACCAAAATCGATAACCAGGTTATTGGGCACTAAAGTTTCTGCATTGGGAGTGATAGCTGGTGGAGTAATTACGGCAGTGGTATAAATTGTTTTGGGTAAATTTTTATACCAGTTAAGGCCATATCCAGCGATAATTAAAAGAGCGACAATGACGATACTTGTGCCCCAAAAAGTTTTAGGGGAGGTTCGGGACGTCTCTTTTAAATAACCTATCCAGGGAGGGCTATTCCAGTTTAATTTACCAAATACAGCTGAAAGTCCTTTCAGAATTTTTTTGCTCATAATTTACCCTGGGTAAGTAGTAATTTTCTTTTTAAAATTGGCGCCATTTTACTCGTTTTGGTGCATAATAGCTAACATGAAAAAAAAATTTAAACAATTAAGCTTAATCCTTGTTTCGCTATTTGTCAGCGGGTATTTGGTATTATTTTTTTTACCTGTACCTTCTTTATTGGATGGGGTTAGTTTTTCCAAAGCAGTTTATGATAATGAGCACCAATTATTGCGTTTGACTTTAAGCCAGGATGAGAAATACCGGTTATTTATTCCTTTATCTGAAATATCTCCTCAATTGGTCGAGTCTACTTTATTACAAGAAGATCAATATTTTTATTATCATAGGGGAATTAATCCTCTCGCCACTTTAAAAGCGCTTTGGCAAACGTATATTGTTAAATCGCGTCGAATGGGTGCATCAACTATTACCATGCAAGTAGCACG
>CAZTYT010000058.1:2903-10476 GCA_964618245.1 uncultured Legionella sp.
AAGTGGAAAGCTTTGGCAAATGATTAGAGCAATACAAATAGAAATGCATTATAGCAAGGCGCAAATCCTTGAAGCGTATTTTAATTTGGCACCTTATGGTGGAAATATTGAAGGGGCAGGGGCTGCAAGCCTTATTTATTTTGGAAACCCAGCTGATCATCTTACTTTACCTCAAGCGTTAACATTAAGCATTATTCCGCAAAACCCCGGTAAGAGGACACCTAATAACAGCGAATTAAAAAAAATACGCGCTCATTTAGTTCAACGATGGCTTGAGTTGCACCCAGAAGATAGCAATAAAAAAGTTATGTTTGATTTACCATTAGTGATGAGTACTAATCATGCCTTGCCCTTTAATGCGCCTCATTTTGTAAACAAAATATTGCGAGAGCCATCTAAACAACAAAACTTAATAACTACCTTGGATTCCAGAGCCCAAAGGATTATGGAGCGGATCAGCAACAGTTATTTAGCTCGAAAAAAGCGGTTGGGAGTACAAAATACTGCCATTTTATTAGTGGATACTCGCGATATGGGAATCAAAGGATGGATAGGATCTGCTAATTTTTTTAATCGCCAGATTAGTGGACAAATTAATGGAGTGGAAGCGAAACGTTCGCCTGGTTCAACACTTAAACCGTTCATTTATGGATTAGCTATTGATCAGGGACTTATTCATCCAAATACAGTATTGAAAGATGTGCCCCATAGCTTTAGTGGTTATAACCCAGAAAATTTTGATTATGATTTTATGGGGCCAATTAAAGCAAAAGATGCTTTAACTTTAAGTCGGAATGTACCTGCAATCTACCTTTCCAATCAATTAAAGAATCCAACGTTGCATCAATTGTTAGAAATGGCTCATGTAAGCCAGCTTCGTTCAGAGTCTTTTTATGGTTTGTCCTTAAATTTGGGCAGTGTTGAATTAACAATGGAAGAATTGGTTGGTTTATATGCTATGCTGGCAAATGATGGCGTTTGGTTTCCTTTGCGTTCACTGCAAACAGAAAAGCAAGGCAAAGGACAACGTTTGTTGAGTTCCGAGGCCAGCTTTTTAGTCTTGGATATGTTACAAGACACTCCTCATCAGGATTATATCTATAAAAGTTGGTCTAATCTGCCCGTGGCTTGGAAGACTGGTACCTCTTCAGGCTACCGAGATGCTTGGACAATCGGAGTTTTTGGACCTTATGTCTTGGGTGTTTGGGTTGGTAATTTTGATAATAAAGCAAATCCTGCGTTTATAGGTAAAGAGATTGCTGCCCCTTTATTTTTCGAATTAGTTGAAGCCTTAAAGCAAGAGTTGGGACCAATCCAGAATTTAAAAAAATATCCTGAAAAAATGAATCTTAAAAAGGTAGAAGTATGTAAAGCTTCTGGCATGTTACCCACTTATTATTGCAAGGATACTGAGTGGACTTGGTTTATTCCAGGAAAGTCACCAATTAAGCGAGATACTATTTATCGTGAAGTTGCAATTAATAGTAAAACTGGCTTACGAACTTGCCACATTAATGAGAGCACTCGCTTTGAAATCTTTGAGTTTTGGCCCTCTGATTTATTGCATATCTTTAAAAAAGCAGGAATTCAGCGCCATACACCACCTTTTTTTGAAGCAGATTGTACCTTATCAGGAAATGTTGGAATTAGCCCTCAAATCACCTCACCTCAGTCAGGAATTACTTATGTGTTGCGATCTGATCATACATTTAATAACACAATTCCTTTTACTGCAGTAACTGACGCAGGTATTGCTAACATCTATTGGTTTGTAAATGAAACTTTTGTTGCTAAAATTTCTGCGGGAAAATCATTTTTATGGAAAGCAAGGCCTGGGCGTTTTGTAGTAAGGGCCGTAGATGAGCATGGCTTGTCTGATGCGAAGGATATTAATATACAGATTTTATAGTCTGGCAAAGGTTTGATATAGCGAAACAACTAAGGATAAAGTTGGATTGTTTCCCTTTTCACCGACTGCTATTTGTCTCATTCTAAAGCTAAAATAATTTGTAGATAAGGATGTGTTTATGTTCGAATGGATAGTTCGTTTGCTTTTTTTGATTTCAGGCTCCATTGCGGGCTGGTTTATTTCCAGCGATGCATTGAAGTTCCCTATTGTACAAATGGTGATAGCCGTAATTTTATTTACTTTAGTTGTTATTCTCGTCGCATTTTGGCCTAATATTAAAAAATATTTCACGCACAGGGAGAAATAATGAAACAGCATGCACAGGGTTTTTTAGCTTTAGTAACTGCATCTAAAAAAAACATTAAAGAGATTAGTCCTGCAGAGTTGAAAGCAAAATTAGATCGTCAAGAGATCATACATCTTATTGATGTACGGGAAGAGAGTGAATGGGCTAAAGGAGGACATATTCCTGGTGCTGTGCATTTGGGGCGTGGAATTATAGAACGTGACATCGAGAAAACAATTCCTGATTTAGGAGAGCAAATGGTGGTTTATTGTAGCGGAGGTTTTCGTTGTGCTTTGGTCGCGGAAAATCTACAAAAAATGGGATATACCAATGTTTATTCGTTAAACACTGGACTACAAGGATGGATTGATGCTGGCTATCAAATAGAGTAAGTGTGGTGCTCTTTGATGTCTCCTTCTTTAGGGACTGCTGCAAAAAAAATTGCTCGCTTATCGGAAACTTTGATGGGATTTGTAATATTCGGTTTGATTCGGTTTGATTCAGGAGCATAAGAGAAGGGAAAATAAGTCCATTGTATTCTTTTTAATAAGTTAATGTCGCTAATAATGCTGGTAATTTGTGCAAAGTCATGTATTCCTGGCGCTTCTTTTTGTGCATTACATACTATTTGACATCGTAATTGAATAATTTGTTCCGCGTATTTTTTTCGCTCTAATTCACAAGGATGATCAATTAATGCTGCAATTTCTTCTAAAGTTGCCTGATTAATATCTGGGATAAGAAACTGTTGGGAGTCATGTTGCGGTATATTAGGAAAAAATCCTTTCGCTATTAATTGTTTTGCCATTTGAGGAATAATGCGCGACATGCGAAAAATTCCTCCAAGTGCTTGAGATTCATAGGGATAACTATTTGCATGAGCTTCTATTTTTTTTGTAAAAACTTCACTATTGCTTAAGCCTATCCCTAATGTACCTAATGCCCCCCAAGCAATAATGCTCCCATCTTTAGAATGTGTACCGAGAGGAATTGATGGTGCATCGTCTATGTTGTTTACTTTTGATGCAATGGTTGGATCATATATGCATTCGTCAAAATCTTTTAATCCATTGGTTATTTCGGGAGGAACTTGTCCAATGGCTACCACAAGTTGATCACAATAAATAATTTGTCCTTCATATAGCCTGGTAAAGGAGCCGGAATCTTTAGGTGCAGAAAAAGTGATGGCTAACTTACCGTTGGGTAATTCGTGAATATTTTTTAAGTCACCTGCCAATAAGTTTAGTGTAGTGTGGCAAGTACTGCTAATAAATCGGCTTAAGGTATTGATAGCTTCCAATGCTTTAGTATCTCGTGAGACTAAACCAATAATTTTGAGGGTTGAATGCGTTGGTTGCGATAGGATTTCTGTTGCCCAAGCAGAGTTTATAGCCGAGCCTCCATAGAGGAGTACTTCGCCATGCAAGTCGACAATTTTATCTTGCGCATAGACTAAAGATTTATTTTCAATGAGTTTTTTCGCAATGCTAGGATCAATTTGTTCAGCGGTTAATTTTTTCGAGCTACCTAGTCCAGCACATAGATCAATTGCATCAGTATAGATATATTTGAATTGAAGATTTGATTGGCTGAGCGTTAATCGATATTTACAGTCGGGATGCTCCCACTTATCTTCGAGAGTATGGTTATTTATTGATTCAATTGATTTTATTTTCAAAGAAATAATTGGCATGTTCAAATCAACTTGGGATTGAATAAGTGCCTGATTGAAATCTTCAGCAACTACATATTGATAAGGGTTAGTAGGAGGAATCTCTTCGTCAAACACCAGATCTTCAGAGTGGACACTTAGACTTTTAGGGGTTTGGATTTTTGCCGGTTGCCCCATTAAACGTTTCCTTTCTTTTATCCACGTATGAGGATTATCAGGGTCATTGACAGCAATTACACCAGGCAAAGAGGGGTCGTATTTATTTTTCTCTCTGATGTTCGGGGGAATTTCCTGATAAACCAAAGTAGCAGCAATTCCTGAGCCGATAAGAACACGATGGAATCGTGGAGTAGTTCTGGTATTTGATAATAAGGTTAAAGTATCATCGTGAGTGATTTTTTGTTTTAAATTACTCTGATTAATTTGAAATTGGATCGTTTTTTTTCTGTACTCTGTATATTGAGTTTCATCAACAATCTCTTGTTTTTTTAACTGATTTTTTATGGTGTTTAATTCATTCACTTTACTTAGCAAATTATCTCGTAAAGGCATGGTACTCTCGGATTACTATTAGTGACTTTCTTTGGACAAGTATAACAAACAACTATTAAAGGAAACTTAATTCGGATTAGAATGGTACTTTTCATGAGCTTGGACAAGGATAGTTAGATTGTTAGAAATAACAGACCGTTTATTTTTTTCTAAACTGCCAGAAATGGAATTCTATTCACGAAAAACTTCTGAGCACCTTTATAACTTATGCATGTCTATAAACAGAAAAACATTAACTGTTTATGCAATTATTTTATTTTCACGAAGAGATGCAGATTCATTATTATATCAAGAAAAGTTATTGGCTTATTTAGATAGCCAGACTCAGCAAATTACAAGACGGTTTACCTTTTATCATTTGAAACCGCTAGAGGCACAGCTTGACCAATTACTTCAATGTTCATCATTATCGCCTATTGTCAGATTATATTGCCTGAAGCTTATTAAAGCTTTTAAAGGTGCTAATAGTTCAATGGATAATAGCACTACGGAGCAATTTATTTCTTTTCTGGATAGCAAAGACGAGAATGACAATTATATTGCATTGCAGTACTTGACTGTTTTTATAGCTGAAGTTCCTTCAAAACAACTTGTGGCCATGATTGAAAAGGTGAAGATCTTTTTAAACCACGATCAAGATAATGTGCGTTTAGCCGCTATATCATATCTTCAGGTTTTGATTTTGCATTTGAAGGGTTATCAAGTTAATCAGGTAGTTAAAAAGATTAATATGCAACTAAGGAATAGTCACCAACATTATAATAATTTACAACTACTACCTTTATTATCAACACAACTTAATGAAGAGCATCTCAATAGTTTGTTACCTAATGTTATTGATTATTTATTTAACCCCGCTTCCTTTATTCGTAAAGCAACAACCCACTGTTTAATTAAACTTAATCCCAAACCCAGCCCTTTTTTAATTTCGCAATTATTTATTTTACTAAAAGAACGCCCAGGGCAATTGGGTATTGCTAATACGCTTCAACTTTTAGATAGAGTATTGTTTTTGTGGGGAGACAAAGAGCACATTGATCATATTATTTCTTATGCTAGAGATACCGTTAAAACCCAAAAACCATATTTTCAATGTGCAGCGTTAGAGTATTTACGATCCGCTACTTTATATGATAATGCTCTATTTAATGATGTTTGGCAGATGCTGCTTTCTGGGATTTCAGCTACACGAGACTCTGGGCTTTGCAAGAGAGCATTATCACTTTTAGTGGATCTTGCTCCATTAGCAGAGGAAAGCAGGGTTAAGTGTTTAGTAAAGCTTTTGATACCATTATTAAATGAATATGATGGGGTAATTTGTGGCAGGGTATATAAATTATTATCAGTTTTAACTCCTAAGATCGATGCAAAACAACGAAATGATTTAAGTCAAAGGCTTGTACCACTGCTAAAAAAATTTAAAGCTGGAAGTGAATTTTCAGCCCGAGAATGTTTAGTTGTATTGGCTTTAAGTTTGGAAGAGCCAGATTTTGATCATTTAACAATGACTATTTTTCAAAAATTAACAAAACAAGATGGAGCCTTTGCCCTGAGAGCTTTTGAATATTTTACTGCAGTAGCATCTCGTTTAAAAGAAAAGCAAATGGAGTGTGTGCTCCTTTGTATAGGGCATGCATTAATGGATTATCCTTTTTGGCAACGAGTGAATAGAGCCGCTCTTATATGCTTGTTAACTATTGCTCCTCGTTTAAAAAAGGATGATTTGGATGAGTTTCTCCCATATTTAACGGAAAAAATAACTTTTTTAGGTTGTGAGATAAAAGCTAAAACAGAAGAACCCTTAGCTAAAGTTATTGATCTTTTTGACAAAAAGCAAATCTCTCTATGGATAGACATGTTAATTGAAAAATTAAATATGTATTTAAATACATATAATGCTCACTATACCTATAGAGGTTTAGAACGCCTTAAATTTCTTATTCACTTTCTTGATGAAAAGCAATTGATGAGGTTAGTAGATATCATTACAAGTGTTTTATCTCAAAAAGAATCTGATGGTTATCTTTCTGTTTTAAATTGTTTTTCGGCTTTATTTCATCGATTAAATCAATCCGAGAAAGCCAGTATTATTCCATTAGTAATGAACTTATTAAAAAATCCTGAACCTGAAATATACCAGCGGGTATTTCAATTATCTTTTTTGTTTATTGAGCATGAAATGGATATTCTAGTGGATAAATCCGCAGAGAGCTTATTTTTAAAGGTATTGAGGGAAGAATATCAGGCAATAAATTTGCAAGAAAAAACAATGGCTTTAACCAGTAATTAAAAAAATAAAAACATTTGCACCTAGATCTGATCGTTTGCCATTTGTAGGTCGGGTCTTGGCCCGACATTATTTATTTTGCAAAAAACTGGCTTAGCTCGTAGCAGAAAATATCAATTTCTGTTTCGGTATTATAATAATGCACAGATGCTCTTACCAATGCAGGTAAATTACGTTTAGCCAGATCTAATCGAGCATATTCTTCTAAAGAAATGGAAATATTAATTCCTTTATTTGATAAAAATTCTTGAATTTCTTGAGGTGTTTTTTTAGTGGAGGTAAAAGTAACTATGCCACATTGATTCACCCCTAAATCCCGTAACTCAACAGAATCAATCTTGGAAAGTTTCTGGCGTAATTGATAAGCCAGATGCTTAATTCTTTCCCAAATATTAGGCATTCCTAAATCTAGCGCATATTGAATTGCAGCTCCAAGTCCATGCTTTAAGGCGATGCTTTGTTCCCACGTCTCAAATCGTTGTGCTGTTGGGGAAATAGTATATTCATTATCAGCCACCCATGTTGCTGCTTGGAGGCCAACAAAAGGCGGATCATATTGCTCGATGATCGCTTTTCGAGCATAAAGAAACCCTGTGCCTCGAGGGCCTCGCAAAAATTTTCGTCCAGTGGCACATAAAAAATCACAACCAAGTGCTTTGACATCGATTGGCATTTGGCCAATTGATTGGGTTGTATCCAATAAATAAGGAATATTTTTTTCTTGGGCTATTTTTCCCACTTCTGTTGCCGGGTTAATAAGTCCGCCTTGGGTAGGAACATGGGTTATTGCAATTAATTTTACTTTTTCATCGATTTTATCTTGCAAATCATTTAAATCTAACTGTCCACTTGGATCATCGCGAACAA
>CAZTYT010000059.1:0-10439 GCA_964618245.1 uncultured Legionella sp.
AAGTAGTGACCAAAGGCCGTCATGATCCCTGTGTGGGGATTAGGGCAGTGCCTATTGCCGAAGCGATGATGGCCTTAGTATTAATGGATCATTATTTGCGATATAAAGCTTTAAAATAATATACATAACGAATTTATTTAAAGAGGGTGCATCATGAGCAGAAAACTAAATGTCGCTGTAGTCGGTGCTACAGGTGCAGTAGGTGAGACTTTTTTAACCGTTTTACAAGAAAGAAAATTTCCTATTGCAAATCTTTATCCTTTAGCCAGTTCACGTTCAGTGGGTAAAACCGTGGAATTTAATGGGCAGCAATTGGATGTACTTGATTTGGCGGAGTTTGATTTTCGTGAAATTGATATTGCCTTATTTTCAGCAGGAGCTTCTGTATCCAAAGAATATGCTCCCAAAGCAGCAGCGGAAGGGTGTGTGGTAATTGATAATAGCTCCTGTTTTCGTTATGAAGAGGATATCCCTTTGGTTGTTCCTGAGGTAAATGCTCATCGCATTGCGGAATACACTAAACATAATATTATTGCTAATCCTAATTGCTCAACCATTCAAATGGTTGTGGCTTTAAAACCATTATATGATGCGGCCGGCATTACGCGCATTAATGTCGCTACCTACCAATCCGTTTCTGGAACTGGAAGAAAAGCCATTAAGGAACTGATCGGGCAAATGGGTGATTTACTCAATGGCAGGCCAGCAAAAGTAGATGTTTATCCACAGCAAATTGCTTTTAATGCAATTCCTCATATCGATCAATTTGAAGATAATGGTTATACCCGCGAAGAAATGAAAATGGTTTGGGAAACTCGTAAAATTATGGAAGATGATAGCATTATGGTGAACCCAACTGCAGTGAGAGTTCCTGTTATTTATGGGCATTCAGAAGCCATTCATGTGGAATTAAAAAAAGCCATGACTGCAGAGGAAGCACGGGCTTTACTTGCTAAAGCACCAGGGGTTAAGGTAGTCGACAATATCGCCAAAGCAAGCTATCCAACTGCTATCAAAAATGCGGTAGGCCATGATGAGGTTTTTGTTGGTCGTATCCGACAAGATATTTCTCATCCTCATGGGCTAGACCTATGGGTTGTTGCCGATAATGTACGTAAGGGTGCAGCTTCTAATGCGGTACAAATTGCCGAGATTTTACAAAGAGAATTTTTGTAATTATATTGTAGGTTGGGCCATGGCCCAACAGTTTTTTTCCTGATTTATGACTTTTGTAGGCTATATTTTAACACCTAAAGATCAGAATGTTCTTCTATTGGCCATAAAGTTTTTTTAGGTATATACTCAGTAATTATGAGAGATAAAACTTCAATATCCAATATTACATCCACAGGCGATTCTTCCAGAAAGCGTAAGCAAACTTTTTTGGTTGATGAAACGCCATCCATGGAAAGAAAAAGACGCCGAATGGAGCAAGACGGAGAGCGAAAATTTGCTCGTGTGTATGCGCGTGAGCATCCAGAAGAAGTAATTTCTAACAACAATACGCCGGAAGAGGCAGCAGAGAATGGATTGCTCCAGCATCCTGAGCTTGATAATCAACGGTATGACGGAATTGATCCGAACTTAAATCCTGAGCCTCCATTAAATACAACAGCACGTACTGAATATGATAATGAGAAACGTAATCAGGAGCAGGAAAAACAACTGCGTTTGGGAAATATGCCTAAAATGGGCAACACGCCTGTACCTAGAGGGCCTTAATGACCATAGCTAATGATATTATTAGTCATCGCATGCCTAATTTCGATGCCTATCTTGTGGCCGGTGATTCCCTGGACGATGTGGATGAATATGGTTTTACCCCGCTAATTGAATGTGCAATCACTAGGCAACCTAAAATCGCAGAGCAGTTGATAGCGCGCAACGTTAATATTAATAAACCGGATGTGACAGGCCGTACGCCGTTGCATTGGGCTGTGGATAATAATGATGAAGACATGGTGCGTTTACTGTTGGCGCACGGAGCTGATTCCAACGCTTATACCCGTAACGGACTTTCAGTGTTGGTTTATCCGGTTTTACGTGGCCAGGATAATTTAAAGCATTTACTTTATAAACATGGCGCTAAACTAGATTTTGCCTTGGATTTTATCAACGGCAAACTTTTAGGGCATCGTTTTGAATTAAAAGGCGATGTCGATATTGTAAATGCCAAGGACGAGTTTATTGAGCTCGATTATGAAGGGTTTATGTTGGAATTTACGGTTGCAGTGGTAAAGGATTCTTTGCGTCGTTTTATCAGCAGTTATTCCACTCGGCACTTACGGGAGTATTTTCCTTTTATTTATCCCATCATGGATGCTTTTGCAGATGCAGCGCTCTTGTTGCAACTCCAGCACCAACCGATGCTTAATGAAGAGCATTTTGCGCAAATGAATAAAATATTGCTCTCCCCGATACTAATTTTTCCTGCTGCAAGCCGTGGGCATGCAATGGGCTTTGTTCGACTTGGTCAGTGGTGGGCAAAAATTGATCGTGGCGAGAATAGCCTGGAAGAAGGTAGCGTCAATATTTATCAAATCACTCGGCCAGAGGCCCTGAATCTTAATTTTTTACAAAATTTTCTTTATAAAAAGCAAAGACGAAATTATTTCCATCACCAAATCAATCAAATATTGGGCTTGGTTCCAGTCGCTAAAATGCCAATTAGCTCACAAATTAGTGGTAATTGTTCATGGGCAAACATGCAGGCAATAGTACCAGTTGTTTATGCTATGCAAGAATTAAACTTAAAAAATACGTTCGATGCAGCACTTGCAGCTAATCTCTATAATGAATGGGTTGAATGGGATAAAGATAGGGCTTTAGATGAGTGTATTCAACGCTTTTATCTGGCCAATCCTCAACGAAAGGCAAGCATTGCTGCCATGCTGGGTGGCGTTCTATTTCAATCCTGTGATTCCAGTAATGCCAAGCATTTGGAACGGGCTGAAAAGATATTAAATATCCTGACCTTAAGGGACTATGATTACATATTAAAAAGTTACCTTGAAGAGTATTGTGTAAAGCGGCTTACTAAACGAGGTAATAATTTGCTTAAGATTCTGGATGATTGCGGTATCAATCCTAATATTGGCGTGAATTTTATTGCTACTGAGTTATAACATCTTCTTTATTGTCTTCAGCAGCATGTGCAAATAGCATTTTTTTGTTCGAGGTAGCAGACCATCGTTAATGGTCATAAACTCAACTATACTTAAAGCGGATGGATTTTATTTATAAGGAGATTGCTATGTTACAGTGGGCAGTCATATTTCTTGTAATAGCAATTGTTGCCGGTTTATTTGGATTTCGTGGCATTGCATCAACTGCCACCAGCATTGCTAAAGTGTTATTCTTTTTATTTATTATTCTTTTCCTTATCGCTTTAATTATGAGTGTCTTTAGCGGAACTCCAACACCGGTGATCCCGTAAAATCTCAGTTAGACCAATGGCCAACCTACTTAATATTTGTAGATTGGTCATTTGGTTCAACAAACCGATTAAAGTGAAGCCATATCAATCACAAAGCGGTAGCGTACATCACTTTTTATGACGCGCTCATAAGCTTCATTAACTTTCTGAATAGGAATTAATTCAATATCCGATACAATATTGTGTTTCCCGCAGAAATCGAGCATTTCCTGGGTTTCTTTAATACCACCAATTAATGAACCAGCCAGGCTACGACGTCCTCCAATTAAGGAAAAGGCATTAATGGGAATTTCATCTGCAGGGATCCCTACGATGACCATATTTCCGTCACGTTTTAATAAAGTCAAATATTGATTCCAATCCATTTTGGCTGATACAGTGCAAATGATTAAATCGAAGTAACTTTGCAGTTTTTCAAAGGTTTTTGCATCAGCTGTTGAATAGAAGTGATCAGCGCCTAAACGCTTTGCATCCGCTTCTTTGTTCATTGAATGGCTTAAAACAGTGACTTCAGCGCCGAGAGCATGAGCAAGCTTGACTCCCATGTGACCAAGGCCGCCCAAGCCTATAATCCCCACTCGCTTTCCTGGGCCTGCTTTCCAATGTTTTAAGGGGGAATATAAAGTGATTCCTGCACAAAGTAAGGGAGCTGCGGCATCCATGGGTAAGTTATCAGGTACTTTTAAAACGTAGTTTTCATCAACAACCATTTTGGTCGAGTAACCGCCTTGAGTTATTTCTTTTCCATCACGTGTTTTGCTATTGTAGGTAAAAGTTGCTCCCTCACTACAAAACTGTTCTAAATCATCATTGCAATTTTCACAGTGTCTGCAAGAATCAACAAAACAGCCTACACCCACTTTATCCCCTTTTTTAAAGTGCTTAACATCAGCCCCAACTTCACTCACAATACCTATAATTTCATGGCCTGGTACCATAGGAAACATGGCGCCACCCCATTCATCACGTATTTGATGAATGTCAGAATGGCAGATGCCACAATAATGAATATCGATGAGCACATCATGCTTTCCTACATCACGACGCTGAAATTCATAAGGTACAAGAGGGGTTGTATGGCCATGAGCGGCGTATCCTTTTACTGGAATCATTTGAAGTACTCCCTGTATTGGTTCAAATTTCTGTAAGATAGGATGGTTCTCGTAAATCGTCAAGTAAATTCATGCACTATTATTTTGAGTAAATAATATTCTATTGGGTGTAAATTTGTTCTTTTGGTCTATATTTATATCATAAAAGGATGTATTCAGGATGAGAGCATTATGTTAAAACTTATAAAAAACACCGGTAAATTCTTTAGCACAACACGTACACAAACCAATAAAATAAATTATTATGCAGAAAAAATAAACAATTATCTCGTAACTAATCCTGAAAAAGCTTTAAAATACGCTGATAAACTTATAGTTTATGTGCAAAAAATAGAAACTGAGAAAAAAATCTGCAGGTCAGTACAACAATGGCTTGAGGACAATTCACCTCACGAAATAAAAAAACGCGTAGAAAAAATAAATAAACATAAAAACTTACAAAACACAGTGCATCAATTATCAAGCAGCGCAAAACTCCCTTCAATATACAAAAAATATCAGGGTAAAGACAGTTTTAGCTTATTGATAGATCAAAAATTGAATCAAATCGATAAAGGTTTTCAAGTAGAATCGTTGCATGGTGGTAATAATCCGATAGTAAAAATTCATCATCACGATAAGATTTTTATTGTCCGTTTGCTACGAATGAATAAAGAAGAAGAGGAGTCTGGTGCTTCTTCACGTTTTATCCGCGAAACATATTGCCAGGATATCTCGCAAATTCCGCAACCTTACTTAATCGAGTGGGTAGCAGATGATGGCCATGAACTGTCTTATATAGAATACAGTCAGTATTATGCAGAGGGTAGTTTACAGGGGCATTTTGAAACTTTAAGGGAACAAAGAAAACAAAAAACCTTGGGGCCTGATGAGTTTGATAAAGAACTCCTCCTCTATACTAAAAAATTAATAGAGTTTTTTGTTTCCATTAATGACCGTAAAATCTGGTATACCGATTTAAAACCAAGCAATGTTTTATTAGATAATGGTCAAATTGTGATTAGTGATATCAAAGGCTTAGTAGTTTCCAATAAAAATTATATTGAAAGCTATAAAACAAATACCAGTAAATCCTATTATAAATCGAGTGTTTTCAATCAAAATCAGGTTGATTTGGAATTGCTGCAATGTCAAACGTTAGCAACTACCTTATATCAATTGGCTTGTGGTGAGTTACCCCAGCAAGTACAGGAAGGGATATCATCCTGGAATAATGTTTATAATTTTAAACATCCTGTTTTTACAGGCGAAGAAGGTAAATTTTTAAAACATTTAATTAAGAAGTTATCGTTAAATGTTCCAGTTTCCATGAGTAAAGTTTTAGATGAGATCAATGAACGATTATCACAGATGGAAGTGAGCTCTCAAGAAGCTAAAAGTGATGTTTTTATCGAACCACAATCGTATGAAAAAATTAACTATAGCAGTTCTTACCAAAAAATATAATGTTCATTATGTAGTGGCCATGCTAAAGGTTACAGACAAAGTTGAAATGAAGGATACTTACAAAATTTAGAATATATATATAACTTAAAAGCCTCTGGGCATCTATTACTTAGTAAGAGATTATATGGATACCGCGGTCGATGCCGCGGTAACTTGATACTTACTTTATATATTCAACAAAGCTGTGCAAGGAAGAGAAAAGGATCTATTCTCTTATAGTTTCTTTTTTCTTATGCGCTTCTGCTTTAGAAGGGGCACGATTGCCTCCTTGTTGTTGATGAGGCGCATTAGTTTTTTTCCGCTGTTGTTGTTGAGTGTTAGTGTTGCTTCCTGTATTGACAGCATTTGCATTACGCTGTTGATTACCACCAGAACGACGTCTGCGATTATTGGAGCGGCGATCTCCTCCTCGTGATGAAGAAGATCTGTTTTGGTTTTGATTTTGGTTACGACCTTGAGGTTTTTTCGCCTGCGGTTGTTGACCCTCTTGAGTAGAAAGCACTGTAGGTCCGCCAAATAAACTTGACCACAAACGTTTAATAAAGCTCGCTTGATGACTTCTGGAAGGTTGGTGATGTTCGGCAAATGATTTTACAGCTGGCTCATCACGCATAGCAGCTTCCTGCTCATTACTTGCAATCTGTAGTTCAGGTTGCTGGATAAGCGTATAGCTTGGTTTTTTGGTTTTACCTACATTATCTTCTTTTAAACGAGTGATAGTATATTGGGGCGTATGCAGATAAGGGTTAGCTATAATTACAACGGATACAGCATGGCGTTTTTCAATGTCTTTAATGAAATTACGCTTTTCATTCATAATAAATGTTGCCATGTCTGGTGGAAGCTGTACTTGAATTTCTGCAGTTTTTTCTTTTAATGCTTCTTCTTCGATAAGACGAGTAATAGACAAGCCATGCGACTGAATGTTGCGAACCGTACCACGGCCTTCGCAACGAGGGCAAACTTCTTGAGCAGCCTCTCCAAGCGATAATCTCAAGCGTTGTCGTGACATTTCCAATAAGCCAAAGCGGGAAATACGACCCACTTGAATACGGGCACGATCAGCTTGTAATGCTTCTTTAAGTCGATTTTCCACATCGCGTTGGTTTTTGCTGGAACTCATATCAATGAAATCGATAACAACTAATCCGCCCAGGTCGCGTAAACGTAATTGGCGGGCAATTTCGTCTGCTGCTTCCAGGTTGGTATTGAAGGCAGTTGCTTCGATATCAGAACCGCCAGTTGCTTTGGCAGAGTTGACATCAATAGAAATAAGCGCTTCAGTTCGATCGATAACCAAAGCACCACCAGAAGGCAACATGACTTGACGCTGATAGGCTGTTTCGATTTGGCTTTCGATTTGATAGAGATTAAATAAAGGAACACTGTTATTGTAGAGTTTCAAATTAGGTAGAAACTCAGGCTTAACTCGTTCGATATATTGCTTCGCTTTAATGTAGGAAACTTGATCATCAATAATAATTTCGCTAATTGATTTGCGTAAATTATCACGAATAGAACGAATAATGACATCACCTTCCTGATGTATCAGGCAAGGGGCTAATTCTGAATTATAAGCGTGCTTAATCGATTGCCATTGATTACACAGCATATTCAGGTCATCCTGGAGCTCTTCCTGGCTCTTACCTACTCCGGCAGTTCGGATAATAAGCCCCATATCTTCAGGTAAGCTTAAAGCATTTAAGGTTTCACGCAGCTCATCACGCTCATCCCCTTCAATCCGTCTTGAAATTCCGCCAGAACGAGGATTATTTGGCATTAATACCAGATAACAACCAGCCAGAGTAATAAAGGTTGTCAGTGCCGCGCCTTTATTTCCCCGCTCTTCTTTGTCTACTTGAATAAGTAGTTCCTGACCTTCACGAATTAAGGAGGTGATAGGTGGTTTTTCGTCATCGCCAAAATCATCTGGATTTTTACTCAGATATTCAGGTGCAATTTCCTTTAATGGCAGAAAGCCTTGACGTTTTGAACCATACTCAACAAAAACAGCATCAAGGCTTGGCTCGCGGCGAGTAACAGTGGCTTTGTATATATTACCCTTTTTTTTCACTTCACCTGGATATTCAATATCCAGATCAAACAAGAAGTTGTGATCTTTGATCAGTGCGACGCGAATTTCTTCACTTTGTGTCGCGTTAATTAACATTTTTTCCATTTCTAACCCCATGATTAGGGCGCAGTCATTTAAATGGTGATAGTGTAAGGCTCAAAATATCTTAGAGGTTCATTATTTTGAACAGTAAGAGTGTGATCTTTAAGCGAACCGATAGCCGTGGGGACAGACTTTACGCATGTTCCCTGTGCAGTAAGAGGTGCATGCTGGAGAATATAGCAAGCACGAATCATACAGATTGAAATGAGGCATTTAAAAGCCCTTAAAAAATTCGTAACTTGTATAAAGCATGTCTGGCATGCGTAGGTTTCTGTCAAATAAATGATCAATTTGTCTCTGGCATTTGGTTCGCTTCCTTATATCAGTCAACTAAATGGAAGCGCTATCTTATTGTAACTATAGCCTGTTATTAGCAGCTGCACTAGTTTTGCAAACTCAAACACAACAGGACAGTAATATAGTTACGCTTTTTTGTTATTTATGCGTTATAATTCGGTTGCATGGAATTAATCCATGCTCGGTGATCATATCAAAAAAATCCCGCCCAGCAAACAGGTTTATTGACAAATGAGTGAAGTAAGTTATAGAGAAATAAGTCATGAGGAAGAAGGGCAACGCCTGGACAATTATTTAATTCGTGTTTTAAAAGGTGTGCCTAAAAGTCATATTTATAGAATTATTCGCGGTGGAGAGGTTCGTGTTAACAAAAAAAGAGCACAAGCAAACTCCCGCTTGCATGGTGGTGATATAATACGTATCCCTCCTATCCGTCTTTCTGAATCGAAAGAAGTTTTTGTTGGCGAGGGATTGGCAAAACGATTGAAAGAGAGCATTATTTTTGAAGATTCTAGTCTTTTAGTGCTTAATAAACCTGCCGGCATTGCAGTGCACGGGGGGAGTGGTTTGAGCTTGGGGGTCATTGAAGCCTTAAGAAAAACCAGGCAAGATTTAGCTTATCTGGAACTTATACACCGTTTGGATAGAGAAACATCGGGCTGTTTATTGTTAGCTAAAAAAAGAAGCACCTTAAGAGCGATTCATGCGCTATTGGAAGCCAGACAAGTACAAAAAAATTATTGGGCTTTATTAACCCATCGCTGGGAAGGGAAGAAGCAAGTGATTGTTCAGGCGGCACTTGAAAAAAACATTTTGAAATCAGGCGAACGTGTTGTATCGGTAAAAGAAGAGGGTAAAGCCTCAGAAACGGCATTTAAATTGCTTGAAAATTACCAGCAGGCCTGTTGGGTGGAAGCATCTCCTAAAACAGGAAGGACCCATCAGATTCGAGTTCATAGCGCCCATCTAGGGCATGTGATTGTTGGTGATGAGAAGTATGGGGCACGTGCTGGGGATGTTGAAGGTCTGGGTAATCATTCTCGACTCTATTTACATGCCCGTTCCATTCAATTTGAACTGAATGGCACAAAACATTTTTTTCAGGCTGACATAGATGAAATATTTTCTAACACACTAAAACAATTGCGTGCGGGGAGTATAGTAAGCAATGAGCAATCCATATGATTTGGTAGTGTTTGATTGGGAAGGCACAATTGCAGATACACTGGGTTCAGTGTTTCATACGATTGCTGTTGAAGCTGATTTGTTAGGATTTGGTTCATTTAATTTCCATGAGGCAAGACAACATGTCGACTTGGGATTAGAGCGTGCTTTGCAAAAAGCCTATCCGCAATTAACTTTACATGAACATCAAAAATTACTCCAGGCAGTGCAGCAAGCGTTGCATGCTCGTATAAACGACATCTGTTTGTTGCCTGGGGTCTTGGATTTTATTCGTCAACTACATGAAGCAAAAATTAATATGGCAATTGCTACCAGTAAAGGACAGCAATCTTTACAACGGGCGCTGCAAGTAACAGGACTTAATAAATTCATCCAGATCACGCGGTCAGCAGGGCAGGTTCCTGCCAAGCCTAACCCACAAATGTTGGAGGAGATTATCGATGAGTTTGCGGGGAATCGTGCTACTACCTTAATGATAGGAGACTCAGTGGTCGATATGGAAATGGCTAAGTATGCTCAAGTGACTGGAATTGGTATGGATTTTTACCATGAGCACGAAACTAATTTAAAAGCTGCGGGTGCGTTGACAGTTTTTGATAATTACAAATCATTGACTGATTTCTTGAAATTGCAGGATAAACCCTAGATTTAATCATTTTTTTTAAGTTAAAGTTATCTGTCTGTACAAGTGGAGTGTGACATTGAATACATTAACCAGTTTACCAAATTTATTAACCTTGCTACGTATCATTTTGATTCCTGTACTGGTTATTGTTTTTTATTTGCC
>CAZTYT010000060.1:0-10438 GCA_964618245.1 uncultured Legionella sp.
AAATTCTTAGGAAGGCGAAGATTCTGAGGTCTGAGTTTAGCTAATAATAAAAATTCTTTTAATGCTAAACCAATTTGAAAAGACATGAAATTATTCATATCAACAGTGACCTTGGATGTTTCTTTTTTAAGCTTTTTTTTGTTCTCTTGGAAATAAGCCAAGTACTCTGGTGGAGCATAATATGGGGTAGACCGAAGCGAACTTACTTGCTGTTCTTTACCTCGGACAAATGTTTTACGATCGCAGACAATAATTTTACCATTATGAACCAGGAAATTGGTTAGTTTGATATCAGGATGATATACATCAGCTTCTTTGAGTAATGTACAAAATTCTACTACTTCTCTGAAATAATACGCGGTGCGAGAAGCTATATTCGCTGCTTCATTTTTTTGAGGTTTGTCCGGTTCGTTTTCAAGGGGGGAGTTTTTCTGTTTTGGTGCCTGTTTGTGTTGCCTATGTGAACTACTTACTGTGACAGCTACTTCTTGTAAATTTCCTTTATTAGCAATCTGACTTATGGCTATAGGCTTATATACAATTTCATCATCTTGCTTCATTTCCATCATGAAAATAGCCGCATCATCACCAAAATGCCTTGATACAGGATAGGAATGCAGATTTTGTTCGATATTTAGCTCGGCACGGTCTTCGATACGTACAATAAATTTCTTATTCTCTGGTTTTTTTACTTCGAGTATGTAGTTAAAATTGTTAGCTTGGTTATTAAGCTTTATAACTTCATAGTAGCCGGGTTCTTTCTTCGTATGGCCTTTGATTTCTCCCAGTTTCCTTTTTACTAAAGCCAGATTCTTTTCTTGGGTTTCAATGCGTTTGGCAAGGCTTAATACGTGGCTTTTGCCCATTTGGTCTATTTTTTGGCATGTTTCAATAAATTCTTTGTTATTCTCAAGGAACGTTTTTGAGTTTTCAAGAAGCCTGTCTCGTTGCTGTAATAATGAATAGATTTTATTGTCGTCTTTTTTATCTTTTTCTTCAGGGATTTTCGCATTTTGCATTTTGCTGCTAACAGCTTTAGCAAATTGAAATCCTTTTAAGAAAAACGAGGCGTCAGGATCAATACCGTATGCCAGCAATAATGAACCCCAGCTACCAGCTTCTTCTGGTTTCTTATTCAGCCAATTGAATAAAAGACTATTAATAGGATTTTTATTAATTAAATAGTTAATCTTTTGCAAGTAGTAGATACGTTGAATGTGATCCGCTTCAGGCGCTTGATTAAATTCGTCAATAAGTAATTTTATAGGGTTTGTACTGCCTGGGATAAAAGGATTTTCCAGCTTATTTGGAATAAGGGTGCCTGGTTGTTCAGTAAAAGCCATATTTGCTCCAGTACATGCAGCGATGATTCAAAAAAAAAACTTAATGGATTATAACAAAAAATTATGGGTAAAAATAGCTCAGAAGGGTTTTTTTCAGTAAGTCGTTTAATCTATTTAAAGATTAAAAAATAAAATATAATGAATATTTTATAACGATTAAATGGGAATATTCGAGGAGCTACTACCATTCCCTGGGTATTTTATGTTTTAATATTCTTCATCTTCTCCTGCTTGTCAATTAAAGGGTTATCATGACTTTTGTAGTAACTGAAAGCTGCATTCGTTGCAAATATACTGATTGTGTTGAAGTATGTCCGGTGGATTGTTTTTATGAAGGGCCAAATTTTTTAGTTATTCATCCTGATGAGTGCATTGATTGCGCATTATGTGAGCCAGAATGTCCTGTTAATGCTATTGTTTCTGAAGATGATTTAACAGATGAACAACAGCAATTTAAAGAATTAAATGCTGAGTTAGCACAAAAATGGCCTAATATTACTGCTAAAAAGGATACGCCACCTGATGCTAAAGAATGGGAAGAAGTGAAGGATAAACTTCAATATTTGCAAAAAGAGTGGTAAGCCAGTCTACACTTACAGAATTATGCCGGCATGCTCTTAGTGAGAAAGGCCGGCTTTCTACCGCAATCCCTGGGTTTAGGGCACGTGCGCCCCAATTAGATATGGCAGAAGCAATTGCCATTGCTATTGATGAAAAATCTACTTTGATTGCTGAAGCCGGTACAGGAACCGGGAAGACCTTTGCTTATCTGATTCCTTGTTTATTAAGTGGTAAAAAGGCTCTCATTTCGACAGCAACCAAAACTCTGCAGGATCAGCTTTACCAGAAAGACTTACCAACGTTAGTTCGTGCTTTAGGTTTATCAGTACGTATTCAAAATTTGAAAGGCAGAGCCAACTATATTTGCCAACATCGAGTTGAGTTGTATGCGCAAGAAGGACAATTTCAAAGTCCTCAATGCGCCCATCAAGTGGCTCATGTTCGTAGTAAATTATCACAGATGCAACTAGGGGATCGTTCAGAATTACCAGAGTTAAGTGAAGACTCCCCGGTTTGGCCTTATGTTACTTCAAGTGTTGATAATTGTTTAGGAGCAGAGTGTTCTTTTATTGATACTTGTTTTTTAGTAAAAGCGCGTAAGCGTGCCATGAGTGCTGATGTGGTGGTGATTAACCATCACCTTTTTTTTGCAGATTCGCGGCTGAAAGAAGATGGGTTTGGTGAGTTGTTACCTGGAGTTGATGTTGTCATTTTTGATGAAGCACATCAATTGGCAGAAATTGCTACCCATTTTCATGGTGAGCGCATTGGGACTCGCCAATTTCGAGAGTTGGTGGATGATATTATTAATGAATGGCCTACATTGGATCTAGCCAATCAACCGTTAAAGGTTTTAAGCCATAAAACTGATAAGTTGATGGATGAATTACTTAATCAGGTGCCCCGTTTGGATGAGCGTGTCAGTTGGCATGAAATTAGTCGTAATAAATCGTTTAGCATGGCATGGGAGGAGTGGTTATTGCTGCACCAGGAGTTAATCGATTGTTTTGATGAAGAGAGCATAGCTGAAATCCCAGGTCTTAAGCGTTGCAAGGAACGTCTCGAATATTTTGCAAAAATTTTGGTTTATTTCAGCCAGGAAGCTCATGATAAAATTCGCTGGCTGGAGCGGTTTATCCATACTTTGGTATTTCATGTAACCCCTTATGCAGTAGCAGAGCCTTTTAGCGAGTTACTTAATCGTCAACAATGTGCCTATGTATTTACTTCAGCCACTTTAACTATGGCTGATTCTTTTGAATGCTTTTGTAAACCATTAGGATTGGAAGATGTTAAAACACTGCTCTTGCCCAGTCCGTTTGATTATACGCAACAAGCTTTACTTTATTTACCCCGAGGATTACCTGATCCAAGGGATCGCTCTTATTATGATTTATTGGTGAAAAGAGTTCTTCCTGTAATAGAGGCATTTGGTGGACGATGTTTTTTCTTATTTACGAGCCATAAAGCCTTAAAGCAGGTTGCCCATATGCTGAACAATATTTTAAACTATCCTTTGCTTATCCAGGGTACAGAAGCAAAACCGATACTCCTGGAGCGTTTTAGACAATTAGGAAATGCTGTCTTATTAGGAACAGCTACCTTTTGGGAAGGGGTGGATGTGAAAGGTGAGGCACTTTCTTGTGTTATTATTGATAAGTTACCTTTTTCCAACCCTGCAGACCCGGTGACACGTGGCAAAATGGCTTATTTAAAGGAAAGGGGGTTATCAGGATTTGATGAGTTATCTTTGCCAGAAGCCGTGATTGCTTTGAAGCAGGGAGTAGGTCGTTTAATCCGTGACAATACAGATAAAGGGGTTTTAATAATTGCTGATCCCCGGTTGACCAGTAGAGATTATGGTCAGCGAATATTGGCTAGTTTACCTAAAGTGCCTAAAACTCGTGATGAGATGAAGGTGTTAAAATTTATTAGAGAGTTGGCGCTGGATTATGAAATTGCTAGCAATTGATACCTCCACTGATATCGCCAGTGTGGCTTTATTATTGGGCGATAAGCTTTTACAAAACGAACAGGGTAGCCAAAAAACGCATGCCCAATTTTTATTACCTATGATTGATGCTTTAATGCGAGAAGCTGATTTACCAATGGAACAGCTTGACGCTATTGTTTTTGGCTGTGGCCCTGGTAGCTTTACTGGTTTGCGCATTGCGTGTAGTACGGCTAAGGCCTTGGCTTATGCTCATGAACTGAGCTTAATTCCAGTGAGTAGTCTGGCAGCTATTTGCTGGGCTGCGCGTCAGCAATTGCCTAATACTAACGAGCCAGTATTGGCTGTACTTGATGCCCGCATGCAAGAAATGTATTGGGCTTATTATGACTCTGATTTATACCAAACCGAAGAGCGAGTCAGTTCAGTGAAAAACATTAAGCTACCTGAAAAACCTGAATCAGTAATACTGGCCGGGGTTGGCATAGAGGAATATTGGGATGATTTTCCGGAAATAGTTCGTTCACAAGTGAGTAGGCAAATGACAATTTATCCTACCGCTGCAGGCATGATCGAATTGGCAAAAGCCACAGCAATAGCTCCTATTTCAGCAGCAGAGGCGCAACCGGTTTATGTCCGTAACCAGGTAACTCATGATAAAAACTCTTAACTTAAAAGTAGTCGCAGGAGACTTAAGTGGATAAAAGATTATTAGACATACTGGTATGTCCTTTATGTAAAGGGCAATTAATTTATAAAAAGAAAGAACTGATTTGTAAATTTGATCGCCTGGCTTTCCCTATCCATGACGATATCCCTGTCATGTTGGAGCATGAAGCAAGAGTTATTTCCTTGGAAGAAAAAGATCATCTTTAATTATATAACCTGATGCGGCTACTGCTGCATCAGGTTGGAATTGCTAGCTTACCTTGCAGACTTTTCTATTTGGGTTTGAGTTATCTTTTTCTTACGCCAATATAAGCCAAATGCGGGTAACATCATCAAAAAAATACCTGTAGAAAATACTACTCGAAAATGTGATGCACTACCAAAATTCATAAACTCGACAGGGGGAATAAAACCCACAATCAGAGTCATGATACAGCCGAATAAGCCTAGCATGCAAGTTAAGTAGTAGCCAATTTTTCCACCTGGAATAGCGAAAGGCCGCTTCACATGGGCAAATTTTCTTTTCAATTGCCAGGCTGCAATAAACATTAAAACATACATTAAGATATATAGTTCAGTACTTAAATCCGTAAATAACCAATAGATCGCGTTAACGCTGGGGAATAAAAGAAATCCGCCACATAAAAAAGTCACTAAAATTGCTTGGGTAAGTAATATTCTTGAGGCAACGCCGTGTTTATTCAGTTGGCATAAAAATTTGGGTAAAAAATTATGGTTAGCTGCCATTAATAAACCTTTAGCAGGAGAAATAATCCAATTAATCATACTACCCAGACTACCTAATAATAAAAGGAAAATAAGCACTGGCATTAACCAGCTTAAATGATAAGCATGGAAAAAATTATTAAATGCCTGCATTACACCATCAACCAAGCTTATTTGTTCTTTAGGTAATACAAACGCAATTGCCAATGACCCAAAAATCATCGTTGTTAAAATCAGTAATACAGAAAAAAACATGGCGCGGGGGAAGTTAGTTTGAGGTGTATCAACATTGCGAACATGAACTGCTGCCAGTTCCATTCCCAAAAAGGAGGTCATGATTGCAGTTAACGATACCCAGGATTGACTATCTTTCCAATGCGGAATTAAATGAGAAATGCTCATATCAATGGCAATTGGATTACCTTTGATAATCCATATAATAGCAAGAAGAATAATAAAGCCCATGGGGATAATCATTCCTAATATGGCACATAATCCGGCAAAGTGGGCCGAGGTGCGTAAGCCTGACAATCCCACTAGGGTTAGGGACCAAAATATAGTGAGAATGACGGCAATGAGATAGTATTTGTTTTGTGCCAACTCAGGATTTATTAAATAGGCTAATGCGCCAGCGATAAACGATAAAATGGTAGGATACCAGACAAGTGTGTTAATCCATTGCAACCAGATAGTGAAAAAAGCAAGATTTTCTCCATAAGCATGATGAACCCAGCTATAAATTCCTCCCTCCTCCTCTGACCAGGTGGAAGACAATTCCGCTGCAACTAATGCGACAGGAATTAGAAATACAATGGCTGAAAAAATGAAAAAGAATATCAATGAAGAGCCAAACAAGGCGGTGCCAGGCAAGTTTCTAATGCTGTCAATAGCGCCTGTAATTAATAATACAAGGGCAAATACAGATATTTTTTGAGAAGACCAGTTTTTCATCAATTAGTTCGATTTGTTAAAAGAACATGCATTATAACGAAAGTTAATGTCTAGCGTTAATATTTTTAGAGATTACTTAATTATTTTTAAATCCGCCCTTGCAGGTAGGGGAATCTGAAACACGTTGATTCTTTTCCCATTCGGCAGGGGTATATAAGTGCATGCTTAAGGCATGTAATCCCATCTCAAATTCATTACCTAGGAGATGATTTAACAAACGATGGCGTGCTATTCGAGTTAAATCATTAAATTGGAGGGATACGGCAACGATTTTAAAATGGGTTTCTGCTCCTTTGGGAACATGATGATTGGATGATTCATCTTCCACACTCAAGTACAAGGGTTTTAATTCCTGGTCTAATAAATTTTCTATACGATTTTTACGTGACATTGTACATTCTCATTAATAGATGTTGGGCCAAAGTCCCACCCAAGGGATTTAAATGTGATAATTTGTGCTCAATACTATTTATTGTATTCTGCAATTTGCCGGCACATATCTATTATTATTCGCATCACTTACAGCACATACCCAGGAAATAGGTGCATTAGGTGGAGTGCCTGCAACTATCGCTGTGCCATTCGCCTGGGGAGCCATGGTAATAGTAAGGCCATGTGCAAGAGACGTATAGGTAATGGTTATAATGCCAGTATTCCCAGCAATAGCAATGCTTTTTACTATAGATGTAGCAGGTGGTGGAGCCCAACCCATGCTTAAATCAGTATTTCCGGTCAGCGCATTTTCAGAAATGGTAGTTTGGGCTGAGGAGGCAAGGCTTAAGCCTTCAGTGACTCGAGCTCTGACTATATAATCTTGATATTGAGGAATTGCAATTGCAGCAAGTACGCCAATAATCGCTATTACAATCATTAACTCTATTAAGGTAAAACCTCTTTGTTTCATGCAGTAATCCTCACTTATTTGTAAAATTACTCCCTACAATGCAATTAAAATGCAAAATAATCAAGGCATTAGTTGAAAAAAATGCTTATTCTTACGAATCCCTGAGGTTGATGCCTGAGAGATAGTTAAACTTTATAACTATCTCTTGGAATGAGCCTCGGCATCTAGGTTTTTATTTATCAGCCAAGATATTTTTTAATCTTACATAATCAGGTAAACCATTAATGTAAGTAGGATAGGCTTCTCCTTGAATTAAAGGTGATAAATAGCGTCTGCACGCATCAGTAATTCCCATACCATCATCACTAATATATTCTTTCGGCATAGGTTTTTCTTGATTTGCTACCTCGGATAAAGGAACATGACCGATAGACCATTGGTAAGGTTCATTTTGTTCTCTTACAATAATAGGCATAATGGCATTATGACCTTTAATAGCGTACTCTACCGCTGCTTTACCAAGAGCATAAGCTTGCTCTACATCTACCTTGGAAGCAATGTGACGTGCTGCGCGTTGTAAATAATCAGCAACAGCCCAATGGTATTTATAGCCTAACTCGGTTTTGACTAATTGCGCAATTACTGGAGCTACTCCACCTAATTGAGCATGACCAAAGGCATCACGTAATCCTGCATCACTTAAAAACTTTCCTTCATGATTACGCAGCCCCTCCGATACAACAATAACGCAATAACCATAAGTTTTGACGCATTCATTTACTTTACTAAGAAACTTGGTTGGATCAAAAAGGACTTCTGGAAATAAAATAATATGAGGGGGCTCTTCTTTATTTTCGCTGGCTAACCCACTTGCTGCCGCAATCCATCCCGCGTGACGTCCCATCACTTCAAGGATGAAGACTTTAGTAGAAGAGGCTGCCATTGATGCTACATCAAAGCCTGCTTCCTTAGTGGAAATTGCCACATATTTCGCAACAGAGCCAAAACCTGGGCAGGCGTCAGTGAATGGTAAATCATTATCAACTGTCTTAGGAATACCAATACAGGTGATAGGGTAACCCATGGTCGCCCCTAATTGAGAAACTTTATGCGCAGTATCCTGGGAGTCACCACCACCATTATAAAAAAAGTAGCCAATATTATATGCTTTAAAAACCTCGATTAAACGTTGATACTCTTCACCATCGTTTTTTAATTTGTAGCGGCAAGAACCGAAAGCACCAGCGGGGGTTTGCATCAATTTAGCAATATCTTCGTCGCTTTCCAGAGAGGTATCGATAAGTTCTTTGTTGAGAGCTCCGATAATACCATTTTTGGCGGCAAAAACTTTTCCTATCTGTTCAGGATATTGCCTTGCAGTTTGAATAACCCCACAAGCAGAGGCGTTAATGACGGCTGTTACTCCACCAGATTGTGCATAGATTGCATTTTTAACGGACATTATTTCTCCTGAATCATTTTAATTATTTTTGGCATATTGATTTTCATATTCATTAATGACTGCATCAATGCTTTGGATCAATTCAGCAAAGGGTATTTTTAATTCGTCAATGGATGTACTGTGTGCAGCTATTTTTTCTATTTGAACGACTTTACTTTGTAAAGTTGGTACCCCCGAAAAGCAGCAAGCACCATGTAAGCGATGAGCAGACTCTCCAAGTTTTTTAATGTTTTTTTCGCTGATTAGCTGAATAAATTCTTCCCGATTTTTATATAGTTCAGTAACAAATTGAGCTAGGAATTCTTCTGCTAGTTCCTGATTTCCTGAAACTTTTTGTACGCATAATTGCCAGTCAATGGCTGCATGTTTTGCTCTATCAACAGTTTTTATAATTTGTGTCAGCAATTGTTTTTCATCAATAGGTTTTTGCAAGCAAAAATTAATTCCAGCCTGCTTCAGAGTAACCTGGCTTACATCACTGCTATTGGCGGTGATTAGCGCAATAGGGGTATGTCGATTAAACAGTGATGTTTGACGAATTTGTTTAGCTGCTTCCAGTCCATTTAATTGAGGCATTTGTAAATCGAGTAAAATAAAATGATATTTCCGATCATTGCAGGCTGATACGGCCATCTTTCCATCTTCTACTGAAGTGATATTGGCATGAGTGCCTAATAAAGAATCCAGGAGCATTTTATTAACAGGATTATCTTCAGCCATTAAAATATCAGGGTGTAAAAATCGTAATTGTTCACGTAGACTATTTACATCTGAATGGATAGTTTTCCCTGATTGATTTTCATTGAGTAAAACCTCAATAATGTCTTGAAGTTTTTGAATGCTAATGGGTTTGAATAAAAAACCACTGGCACCGAGTGCTGAGTGATCATTTATATGCCATTTGGAGATCAGCACATAAGGAAAGTAATTGTGGTTTGCAATAATTTTAGCGATTTGTTGTTCGCATCCCTGGTTTACGTTTAAGAATGCCATTTTACTATCTTTGTTTTTTTCTAAAACTTCTGGCAGTTTGCTAAATGAGTCTACCGCAATATATTCAACTCCCCAGTAACCTAGGCCGTTACATAGCGCTTCCAGTTGTAACGGGTTGTCATCAAAACAAATCATTTTAAAATGGGCAAAGCGGTGAGTTTGATTTTTTTCAATTTCATAAGAGGCTAGTTTTTCAACTTTAATTTGAGCAGTAAATGACGAGCCTTTATTTAATTCGCTAGTCATAGTAAGTCGGCCATGCATTTCTTCACAAAGCTTTCTGCAAATAACCAGGCCTAAGCCTGAGCCGCCATACCGACGGGTAATACTGGTGTCCGCCTGATTGAAGGCAGTAAATAATTTGGCTTGGTCTTCAGGCGATATACCTACACCGGTATCAGAAATACTAATACACAAGGTATAGTCTCTTTCAGTTTCTTTCTCAATTTTAGTCCGAATTAACACATATCCCTGATCGGTAAATTTTATGGCATTATTGACCAGGTTGTTAAGAAATTGTTTAATTCGGAATGGATCCCCTAAAACTGTTTTAGGTACGTTAATATCAGTAATTGGAATTAAATCCACTCCTTTTTTATGAGCATTAGGAGCGGCCAGCGTTAAAACCTCATCAATGCAATGTCGAATGTTTAACGGAATGCAATCTAAATTTAATTTACCGGCATCAATTTTAGAGTAATCCAGAATGTCGTTAATTATTCCTAATAGATCTTGGGCAGAAGTTTTGATGGTTTTTACATAATCAAGTTGCAGCGGATCAAGCTTGCTTTCGAGTAAGACATTGGTAAAACCAATAACTCCATTCATTGGAGTACGAATTTCATGACTCATATTTGCAATGAAGTCAGATTTTTGTTTGCTTTTTTCTTCAGTCTTTTTCTTTTCAAGAGAGAGCTCTATATTTTTTTCTTCCAATA
>CAZTYT010000061.1:0-10312 GCA_964618245.1 uncultured Legionella sp.
ACTACAAATTGCAAAATCATTGTCTTGAATTATGTGTTGAATGAGTAGAGGGATCTTGGATTCCAGGTTTGCTAATATTTCAGGGGATTTGGCTATCTGATCAGCATGATCATTTTGAAGTATATTTCGTGCAATTTCAAGTAGCTTAGATTCTATATACATTAAGGTGTTGAGGTGACCATATCGCGCTGCCCATTTATATCCACTTACCTGGATTATTCTCTGAATCTCAAAATTATTTGCTAGTTCATGCAAATAATTTTGATTGCCTAGAGCAATAATCAATTCGACAAGTTCTTTATTGTCAGGCAAAAAATCAAATTGAGAAGCCATCTCCATTAATGTGGATAGCTTTAGTTCGGGGTAGCTTAAAGCAATTAATAACCAGACTGATCTTTTCTTTGAGTTTGGTGGTAAATTTGTTAAGCACGTTCGTAGCTCATCATTACTATTAGCATTCATTAAAGGTAATAGCGCTTCATCAAGTTCCTTGTTGAAAAAATTCCTCCATATTTGCTCAGGGATAAGCTTGGCTTGAGGATGCTGTAGACGTTCTTCTTGGGTTTTAAACGTAATTTTCATAAGCTAATTTTTAGATCAAAATTAAATCATTTTAATCTTTATTAGCAATGTATGCAATTTAATTATATTTTATGGTTTAAAAATGATCTTTATGTTATTCTCTGAGTCAGAAAATTCTTGCTTATAATTGTTGAAGTCTTAGAGGAATTATTAATTTTGGGTGGTAACTCGCAGGACTTCTGCCAGAGAAGTATCGCCTGCAAGTACACGCTTAAACCCATCTTCACGGATGCTCGGCATTGTCGGGCGCAGATATTCTTCCATTGTGAGTAAGCTTTCGTTGCGGTGAATCATTCCCTTTAATGTCTCATCGATGGTAATTAACTCATAAATACTGGTTCTGCCTTTATAACCATGATGGCTACAATGATCGCATCCCTTAGGCTCAAATACGTTGGATAAATCAGTATCAGGGGCGAGGCCCATCAGTTCTTTCTCGTCATCTCTTAGTTGATGTGGGGTTTTGCAATGTGGACAAAGCTTGCGGACCAGTCGTTGAGCAATAAGGCCTACAATACTGGAAGACAATAAAAAAGACTCAACCCCCATATCTCGTAAGCGAGTTAAAGCTCCCAGTGCGCTATTAGTATGTAAGGTAGAAAGAACCAAGTGGCCAGTAAGGCTTGCCTGAACAGCAATTTCAGCTGTTTCCAAGTCACGAATTTCCCCAATCATTACCACATCGGGGTCTTGGCGCAGGATGGCTCGTAAACCTTTTGCAAAGGTCATTTGCACCTTGGTATTAACTTGAGTTTGTCCAATGCCTTCTAAGTCATACTCGATAGGATCTTCAATCGTTAAAATATTACGGGTCACTTCATTTAGTTCGGTTAGCATTGCATATAAAGAAGTTGTTTTTCCTGAACCGGTAGGGCCTGTTACTAAAATAATTCCGTGAGGCTCGGAGATAAGCTGCCGGATGGTTTTAACAGTAGCAGCAGGCATTCCAAGTAGGCTTAAATTTAATTGAGCTGCTTGTTTATCTAAAATCCTTAAGACGACTCGTTCTCCATGATTAGAGGGCAGGGTTGATACCCGCACGTCAATGTTATGCCCACCAATGCGTAATGAAATGCGACCATCTTGTGGAATACGTTTTTCAGCAATATCTAATTTGGCCATGACCTTGACTCGGGAAATTACTAGTGGTGCTATGGCTCGTTGGATTTCTAAAACTTCATGCAAAACACCATCAATACGGTTGCGAACTAAAACGCGATCTTCATAGGTTTCAATATGGATATCGGAGGCTTTTTGTTTTATTGCCTGAGTAAATAAGGCATTCAGAAGACGGATAATTGGTGCATCATCCTGATTTTCTAATAAGTCTTCGCTAACGGGTAATTGGCTGGCTAATAGCGATAAATCCATATCTTCTTCCATGCCGCCAGCGGCTTCCAGAATAGAGGATTTGGATTGGTAAGTATTAGCTAATTGTTGCTGAAAGGTTGTTTCATCAACTGGTTTTAAGGTGATCTCATATTGCAATAAACGTTTTACCTCAGCTAAAGCTTGCAATGAGGCTCCAGGCAGATGATAAACAACTGCGTGATTGTCTACGGGTTCACTTGCAACAACAATCCCATGGCTTTTAGCAAAACTGTAGGGGATCTTTAGTGCTTTTTCATTTTCCATGGCTTTATCTGGTTACTAACAAAGGTGGACGGCTGAAAGGCCTTGGTAAATCAGCTCGGTCTAAGGCCGGCATGACCGTCGAATTATTACTTTGTACATACTGCTCTTCTGATCGTAGCCAATCCAGCTCATATTGTCTAACATGATTGTATTTTTCGCTGCTTAAAGTCATATTGTCGCGTTCATTTCGCAAAATAATCGGTTTAATAAATACCATTAAAACGCGTTTGTCACGTGTGTGAATATTACGTTTAAACAAGCGCCCCAGACCTGGAATATCACCAAGAATTGGCAAGCGATTATTTTCGCTACCTAAACTATCTTGAGTTAACCCGCCCAGTACAACCACATCACCACTTTCGACATGAACAGAAGTAACAATACTACTGATTCTGAAAGTTGGCGTGGTTGAGGTTTCAGCAACGACTGGCGGATCCAAGGTATCATTACCCTGGTCAATTTGCATTTGAATGCCATTTCCACGGGTAATTTGTGGCCTTACATAAAGATGTAAGGCAACATTCACTCGATCAAAGGTAGTGAACGGGCTAGATGATGGTGCGGTTCCATTGGCATTATTGGGATAATTGGAGGTTGCTACAGAAACTTGTTTACCTACCAAAATTTTAGCTTGACGGTTATCCAGTACAACTACGGAAGGAGTTGATAAAATATTGGCTTTATTAGCTCGTGCCAAAGCATAAATTTGTGCTTGAAAATCTTTTAGCTGAGTTTTGCTATTAAGGATTGCAAAACCATTTCTAAAATTGGCTGGATCACCTGTTTGTTGATTACTGCCCCATTCTATACCCAAAGTATTTGCATCTTCCTGATTTATTTCGGCAACCAACGCTTCTATGAGTAGTTGTGCAGGTCTTATATCCAATTGTGTAATTACTCGTTTTAAAACGCTAATTACAGAAGCTGGGGCGTTTAGAATAATCGAATTAGTATTGGGTTCGCCAATAATTTGAACTGAAGGTTTGGCAGAACCTTCATTTTGAGTGCTAGTTGAGCTCGTATTGGCAGTTGCCGCTGATGATGCTAACGGTGGGGATGCGCCTGCTGAGGTTAATGAACTCATGGTCTGTGAATTCTGGCTATTGCTTACCAAGTTAGATGCTGGGTTTGTACTATCCAGGGCAGGGCGAGTTACTGTTCCAATAGTCGTACCCACATTCCCACTGAAATTAGCTTGGGCGATGCCCGCAAGAATAGGAACCAGGTCTTCGGCACGCATGTAATTAAGATAAACCACTTGCGTGTTACTATTCAGACCAGCCGAGCTTCCCCTGTCTAATTTTAAAATTAACATGCGCAAACGGATTCGGTCAGTTTTTGAGCCTCCGACTAAAATAGAATTGGAACGATCATCGGCAGATATAGTAATGGATGTACGACCACCTGCAGTATTGGGTTGGGCTTTTATAACATCTTTAAGTGTTGTAGCAATATCCATGGCCAGTGAATGGTGCAGGGGAACGATGTCAATTCCATTGGCAGATGAGCTATCTACTTGATTGATGATATCTGCAAGACTTTTAATATTATTCGCGCGACCAGATAAAATCAGCATATTGGAAGGGCCATAAGCTGAAACACTACTCCATTGTGGCATTAATGGCCGTAAAACAGGAACTAGTTGCTCAGCAGGTACATAATGTACAGGCACTACCGCAACCATCATGTCATCGCCGTGAGGTGGATTGCGCATTTCATTGAGTTGATCAGATGATTGTGTTTTTGCATCAATATTAGGGACAATCTTGATTATTTCGCCACTGGGAATAGCGGCATACCCGGAAACTTGCAAAATAGAAAGAAAAACTTGGTAAAGCTCATCGCTACCCATTGGGGTAGAAGAGACAATCGATATTTTGCCCTGAACTCTTGGGTCAATGACAAAGTTTTTGCCGGTTACTCGAGATACCTCGGCAATAACTGCACGAATATCTGCGTTGCGTAAATTCCATAACCTGGTGTTTTCTGGCATGGCCTGGTTGACATCGTTTTTTGGCGAAGATTGATCCGTTGATATGGCTGAGGTTGGCGCTGTTGAGTTATTTACTGGCTTTGCGTGAATTTTTTGTAATAGATTTTTTTGTAATTCTCTTGCAGTTGGATAATCATCAATAGGTCCTATTTGTACCATGTAAAGACGTTTATCGGATAGGTTTTTTATTTCGACTGGTTGATTGGCAAGTTGAGATAGTTCTTTTTGTCGTTGCTGGGCATCTTTTTCCAGAGTAAACACACCAGCTTGAAGGAAAAACAAGGTGTTTCCATCTTTGGTTGTAGTGGAAATATTAATATCGTTTGCGTAAGCGAACGTTAAGCAAATAAATAATAAAAATAGAGTTACTATTGAGCGCATTGAAAAACCGCAAAATTCCAGATAGTAACATGATATCTAAATTTGAGAACTTAACAATAGGTTTTGCGATAACTATTTGATGGAGTGGGGATTTTTGAAGAAAAAATGGTGGCTATGGGTGGACTCGAACCACCGACCTCAGCATTATGAGTGCCGCGCTCTAACCGGCTGAGCTACATAGCCACAAGACGGCGTGATTTTGTCGTTTTAGCGGTAACTTGTCAATATATTTTTTATATTTTTATTTTGAAAGTAATATTTTAGACTTTTTTGTTTTATAAGTGGAATGGTTGGGTTTTTTTAACCCAACCATTTTTGCTGTTTTCTTAGCTTAATTCCAATGGGCTAAGCCCATTAGTTTAAATAATCAACAAATACATTGCACCTGGGCCACGTAGCACTTGTACCAAGAGTTGATTTTTCTTCTCTTGAGCAAGGTCATGCAGACCTTTTACATCTTTTACAGGTTTTTTATTTGCAGAGATAATAATATCCCCAGGTCTTAGTCCAGCACGCCATCCAGCACTGTTTTCAGCAGCACCAACTACTTGAACGCCTACTACATTACCATGAGGAGGGGTTTCTTGATCAAAAGCTCTTAATGCTAATCCATAAAGGAAAGGATTATTAGATTGAAGTTTTTGCTCGTGCGATTTAGCATCAGTAACTACAGCATTAAGTGTAATTGCTTTACCATCGCGGCGAATCATTATTTTAGCACTAGTTCCCACACGCAAAAGACTGACTGTGGTTTTAACCTGAGTAGCCTGTGTAATTTTAGTGTCGTTGATTTGGACAATGACATCACCAGATTTCAAGCCAGCAAATTCTGCTGGGGAACCTGGGTTTACCTGGGCTACTAAGGCTCCTTGTAAATCCTCAGGGTATCCCATGGATTGTGCAAGCTCTGGCGTTAGATGTTGTACAAAGATGCCCATTAAGCCGCGGTGAATCGAGCCGAATTTAATAATTTGTTGTGCTACATCTTTTGCCATATTAATAGGAATCGCGAATCCAATCCCGACATTTCCACCATAAGGAGACAGAATAGCAGTATTGATACCAATCAATTCGCCTTTGGCATTTACCAGCGCGCCGCCTGAATTGCCAGGGTTAATTGCAGCATCAGTTTGAATAAAGTTCTCAACCCCTTCAATATTTAAATCGCTTCGCTTTAAGGCGCTGACAATACCAAAGGTAGCTGACTGGCTATTACCAAAACTGTTCAATCCAAATGGATTACCAATAGCCACAACGAAATCACCTACTTGAAGCTGATCTGAGTCGCCAATGGGTAAGGATTTAAGGTTTTTGGCGTCAATTTTTAATACAGCTAAATCTGTTTCACTATCACTGCCAATTGGTTTCGCCTTAAGACGTCTGCCATCTTGCAAAGTAATTGTAATAAGGCTAGCGTTTCGAATAACGTGATCATTGGTAATAATTATACCATTTTGCGGATCAAGAATAACGCCCGAGCCAATGCTTTCAAATTTACGTCCTTTTTCAGGTAAGGGATTAGGACGTTTGTGGTCTTCCTCACCAGTTGCCCCTGGGCCTGCTACATTGCCAGGTAAATAACCTTGTACAGCAACATTGACGATAGCAGGCATTATATTTTTTAATACGGGAGCCAAGCTTGGAATGGTGACTTCCTCTGCTGCCTGGGCAAAAGAAGTAGTAACCAGAAGTAGCCCGCTTATGAATAATTTAAGATGTTTTATCATATTTCTAGCCCTGAGGTTGATCGTTAAGCCATATTAATGTACCAAATCTGCCTGTTTGTGAGGCTCTCCTGTAAGAATACAATTCTTTTTCCGATTCAAAGGTACATAATCCAGATTGAAATACTGCTTTTATACCTTGGGTATTTAACACTATTTCAGCAATTAAGGGTAGGTTTGCTAGCCATTTGTTATGAACAGGCTTGAATGCTTTTTGGCTAGTTGAGTACTTTTTAGTAAAAGTAGAATAAACTTCCTCGCCAATTTCATAGCAATTCTGACAAATGGCAGGACCTATCCAGGCCATTAAATCACTTGTTTGACTGTGCATTTTCGCAAGGGTGTTTTCTATAATCCCATTTGCCAGGCCGCGCCAGCCAGCATGAATAGCAGCAACTTCAGTACCTTGAGTATTACATAGCATAATAGGTAAACAATCCGCTGTTAGGATCGCTAAAGGATGGTGAGGGGAGCGGGTTACCGCTGCATCTGCATTTCTATTACTGTCTTCTTCAACGACGACACAATCAGTACTGTGAGTTTGGCGTAGCCATTGCGGTTCACCGGGTAGTTGTAAGCGCTCTATCAATTGTTGGCGGTTTTGCAATACATGCTGTTCGTTGTCTCCAACTGCTAATCCTAAGTTATTGGCGTCATAAGGTGTCTGGCTAAAACCTGACAATCGGGTTGTACTGAGTGCTGTAACATTTCCAGGCGCTGGCCAATTAGCGAGTTTAGTCTTCATAATGCTCATCCAAAGTGTTTAGAAGATGTTGAAAATCATCAGGCAATGGAGCTCTACAAGTTAATTCTTCGTCTGTTTGAGGGTGAAGAAAAGCAAGAGTACATGCATGTAGTGCCTGTCTTTTGAATCCTTGAATTAATTCCCTTAATTCTACTGAAGCATGGGCAGGAAATCTAATTCGTCCCCCATAGAGTTGATCACCGACAACAGGGTGGTTAATATGGTCTAAATGGACTCGGATCTGATGTGTGCGCCCGGTCATAAGGGTCACATCAAGTAAGGTGTAATCTTGATACTGTTTTTTTACGGTGTAATGGGTAATTGCTTCTCTGCCTTCATCGAGGACTGCCATTTTTAGTCGATTGCGTGGATGTCTGCCAAATGCGGTTTCAATAGTTCCACCGGAAATGAGATGTCCTTGGACCAAAGTGACATAATGACGATGTATTTCTCGTGCCTGCATTTGTCTAATTAAAGAGGTATGTGCTGTTAATGTTTTGGCTACTACTAATAAACCGGTGGTGTCTTTATCCAAACGGTGAATAATTCCTGCTCTGGGTAGGTATTGAAGAGAAGGAGCATGATGTAACAAAGCGTTAACAAGTGTATGTTCACGATTCCCCGCTCCGGGATGAACCACCATGTTTGCAGGCTTATTGATAACTAATACTTCGTCATCTTCAAAAACAACATTCAATGGAATAAATTCTGGAGCGCAATGCTCAAAATCATTGGCAATGATATCCAAAGTCACATTAATTTCCACTAAATCCCCATCCAAGACTTTGTCTTTAGGTTTACAAGGCTTGTGATTCAGGGTTATTGCGCCATTTTTAATCCAATGGCTGATTTGAGAGCGCGAGTAACAAGAAAGTAGGCTGGCGAGCACACTATCAATTCGTTGATTATGATGCTCGCGAGGAACAGTTAGTTGTTTTTGAATATGTTCTATCATCAGGATGTTTGAGTTTCTAAGCTAAGAAGACGTCCTCGTAAGGAGTTGGGTAAGGACTCATTAATTTGAACCTCGACAAATTGACCAATTAAAGACGCAGGGCCATCAAAATTGACTACTCGATTACATTCAGTACGTCCAGAAAGTTGTTGCGAATCTTTTTTGGAGTGACCCGTAACCAGAATTTTTTGCGTACTTCCTATCATGGATTGACTATAACGTGAAGCTTGCAACAACAGTCTGTTCTGTAAAACTTGTAATCGCTGTTTTTTCACTTCTATCGGAGTTTCATCAGGTAGATTCGCTGCAGGGGTGCCAGGTCGCGGGCTATAGATAAAACTAAAGGAGGTATCAAAGCCAATTTCATGAACGAGATCCATAGTTGCCTGGAAGTCTTGATCAGTTTCTCCCGGAAAACCGACAATTATGTCAGTAGATAAGCGAATATCAGGACGTATCTTACGTAATTTACGGATTTTGGACTTAAATTCCAGGGCAGTATACCCTCGTTTCATTAAACCTAAAATACGATCGGATCCACTTTGTACTGGTAAGTGTAAATGATTGGCAAGCTCAGGGACTTCTGCGAAAGCATTAATTAAATTATCAGAAAATGCTAAAGGATGAGAGGTAGTAAAACGAATTCGGCCAATTCCTTCAATGGCGGCGATATAGTGAATTAATAGAGCCAAATCGGCGATTTCCCCATTATTCATTTTACCGCGATAATCGTTGACATTCTGACCAAGCAGATTAATTTCCCGTACACCTTGTGTTGCAAGCTGATAGCATTCAGCAAGTACATCATCAAATGGACGACTTATTTCTTCTCCCCGAGTATAGGGCACTACACAAAAACTACAATACTTACTGCAGCCTTCCATAATCGATACAAAAGCAGTAGGGCCTTCTGCTCTAGGTGCTGGCAGGTGATCAAATTTTTCAATTTCCGGAAAACTGATATCTACAATAGGTTTTTTAGTTTCTAAACGCTCATTCAGCATAGCTGGCAGTCGATGCAGGGTTTGTGGGCCAAAAACCAGATCGACAAAAGGAGAGCGTTTCACAATATCTGAGCCTTCCTGGCTAGCAACACAACCACCAACGCCAATAATTACATGTGGATTTTTAGCTTTGTATTCACGCCATTGTCCAAGTTGAGAAAACACTTTTTCCTGTGCTTTTTCACGGATAGAACAAGTATTAAGTAAAATTACATCTGCTTCTTCCACATTATCTGTTTTTACGAAGCCATGGGATTCATGAAGTACTTCTGCCATTTTGGATGAGTCGTATTCATTCATTTGGCAGCCATTGGTTTTGATAAAGAGTTTTTTAGCCATTTTTAAATCACTTTGAAAATACATTATTAGTCTTATTTTTTGCCCAGTATGCATGAAAAAAGACTATTTCTGGTAAACATAATATCACAAAAGTTGCGTATTATTTCATTAATGCACACTTTGACAATAGGTTTCTTTAATCTTGGGTAAAATAATTAAAGCAACTAACATTCCTAAAGGCAGAATAGCTAAGCCAGTATGGTACGCTTCAATGGGATAAACCCGAACATTGCCATTTAACTCACCTTCCCATAGCTTATCAAGAATAAAGCCGATAAGTGGTTGAGCCAAAGCAATACCAATCATATTCATCATATTCATAAAACTTAAACCTGATGCCACATATTTTTTATTGCATAACTCTTTAGCTACTGTAAAAGCAGGTAAAAAGCCTGCGGAGAAGATTCCAAAAGCAAAAAGTAAAACTTCCATTACAATCGATGAATTTATAGGAGCAAAGATAAAAAGTACTGAGCATACAAGTGCTCCGATGCATCCGATGTACATCGGTGGTTTACGCCGTCCAATGCGATTTGAAAAAATACCCCACAAAGGACTGGCAATAGCCCAGCCTACAAAAACCAAAGAAATATAATTAGCAGCAGTTGCTTTGCTTAACATCATTTTTTGCATTAAGAAGGGGACGCCCCATAAGCCACAGAAAACAGGAGTTGCCATGTACATTAAACCCCCATAACTAGCAACTAGCCATAGTTGTTTATTTTTCATCAGAGCTAAAAGGCTTGGGATCAGATGCTCTTCTTCTCCTTCAGAATGATGATGTAATGCGGGGTCATAATTTTTAGTGGTATCTCGAGCAATTGCATAGAGCAAGATTGCAAGGACAAGGCCGATACTCCCCATAATCAGCATACTTTGACGCCAGCCGAAACCATCTATTAATAATGCTAAAGGTGCCTCACCACCAATTGCGCCTAGCATTCCTATGGTAAC
>CAZTYT010000062.1:0-10204 GCA_964618245.1 uncultured Legionella sp.
CAGAAATAAGCAATACTGTACTTGTCAATGGTCCCACATCCACGATCTGCCCCATCACCCCTTTCGCATCTAACACAGGCTGACCCACGTAAACTCCATCGCGTTTCCCTTTATTTAATATAACTACTTGACGCGAATCACTGGTATCTACTGCCAAAATTTGTGCTGCCATCGCTTTCATATTGGCTTGAGAGGAAGTCAGTAACAATTCTTTGAGTTGGGAGTTTTCTTTTTGGGTCACTAATAATTTTTGCAGCTCAGCCTCTAACATAGCCTGTTGGTAACGTAGACGCATATTTTCATCAATTAATGCCTTTTTAGCGCTAACTAACGATTGTATCCAGCCAATGACCCTTACAGGATAATCAACTGCGTATTGCAAAGGGGCGACAAGAAGAGAAAAACCACTGCGCACACTATCCAGGTAACGATAGTGGTAATCAGAGAACATTAAAAAAATAGAAAAAACAAGAGCCAGCACAAATCCGATGGGATTGTGCCCGCTCTTGCTAAATAGCCGATTATGAATATTATTCTGTTGAGAGGAAATCACCGCCGCGCAAGTCCATGGTTTCTAAAGCTTTGCCACCGCCACGAGCAACACAAGTCAGTGGATCTTCAGCAATTAATACAGGCAGACCAGTTTCTTCCATAAGTAGGGCATCAATATTTTTCAACAATGCACCACCACCGGTCAGAACCATACCGCGCTCAGCAATATCAGCAGCCAACTCAGGCGGAGCTAACTCTAAAGCAGCTCTTACAGCACCAACAATACCTGATAAAGGCTCTTGTAAAGCTTCTAATATTTCAGCACTTGTTAAAACAAAACTACGAGGCACACCTTCAGCTAGATTTCTTCCCCGGACTTCGATTTCAAACAAATCGCGACTTGGAAAGGCTGAGCCAATTTCATGTTTAATACGCTCTGCTGTTGTTTCGCCAATCAGTGTTCCATAGTTACGACGCACATAAGAAACAATAGCATCGTCAAACTTATCGCCGCCAATGCGTACTGACTGATGGTAAACAATACCGCTTAAGGAAATGATTGCCACTTCAGTAGTACCACCACCGATATCAACAACCATTGAACCACTTGCTTCTTCCACTGGCATACCTGAACCTAACGCAGCAGCCATTGGTTCTTCAATCAGGAATACTTCGCGCGCACCAGCACCCATTGCAGATTCACGAATTGCGCGACGCTCAACTTGAGTCGAACCACAGGGGACACAAACCAACACACGTGGGCTTGGTCGTAAAAATTTATTTTCGTGAACTTTATGAATAAAGTGTTGCAGCATTTTTTCGGTAACAAAAAAGTCTGCGATAACGCCATCTTTCATTGGTCTAATAGCAGTAATATTGCCAGGTGTACGTCCAAGCATACGCTTAGCTTCTAACCCTACTGCAGCAACGCGTTTTTGGCCTGATTCATTGCGCAAAGCAACTACTGACGGCTCATTAAGGACAATTCCCTTATCCCTTACATATATCAATGTATTGGCTGTTCCCAAGTCAATGGATAAATCATTGGAAAACACACCGCGTAATTTCCTGAACATAAGCAGCACTACCTCGTTCTCTTTTTGTGCGTTACTTTATACTAAATAACCTTAAAGGTCGACCCTTATAACATAACAATTTTAAATAAAATAGCAATTATTTTCTATCCCTTTCTTTCCAATTTATTTTTTAATTTATTTTTCTAACATAGTTACAGAATGATCATATTTTGATATACTGGATATAAAATACTACAATGTGTATTAGTATTCGAATAATTTTTCCATTTGGGGAGAAGTAAAATGCCTGAGTCACTTAATTACGTCGAAATGAGAAATAACCTGAAGGATTGGACAACGGAAAATACAAATCTTGCCGATACAAAAGATCATTTGCCCGTAACTGTTGTTAGAGGAATAAGTGAAGTCATGCTAAATGAAATAAATTTCACTGAAAGCATGGAACTCTTTATTGATGGTTTAAAATTTGCTAAAGAAAGCAATATTCTTACTTCAGAGGAAAGAAATTATATAAATTCTTATTTGAAAAAAGTAGAAAAACTTTTTGGAGATTATAAGAAATTTGCTAATTTAAATGTACTAAACAATATCCCCTCTCCTGAAAAATTAATTGATTTTAATCTAGAAAGATATAAAAGTGATAACTTGGCCAAAGTCGTTGATGAGTTAGGAATATTAACCGATGAATACGTAAAAATTTTAAGTATTCATGACAAATATACTGAAAACCGTGTAACTAAGCCTTTCTTTAAAATAGCTAACAGTTCTTCTCGTGAGGAAATGGGTGTACTTGATGTTCCAAGCTTCGCTATTATGCCGATGCAAAAATTACCTCGATTATCCATGCCTTTCACAGAGCTTGCCAAAAACCTAAAAGACTTTGAACAGGGAAAACTTGAAGAAGGAGTTAGAAAGTTCCCTGATTATCATATTCCTGAAGGCGAAATACCTTCTGGAACTAATCAAGCTATTCGAGATTTAATGGAAAAAGCTACCACCACAGCTCAACTAGCAAGTAATTTAACTACTAAATTTAATGCAGAGAAAGCTTTACGAGATGATGCTATAAAAGCTGCCCAGAATGATTTTGAAGAAACAACTTCAGCCCCATTAAGTATCATAAATCTAAAAATTAATAGTGCTACAGCAGAATCTCCACTACAAGCACCTCTTTCTAAAACAGAGACCCAATTAAAAGAACCACTTTATCTTTCCATTTACTTACAGAATCTTTTAAAAAATTCTGACCCTGAACATTTTACAGAAGATCCAAACGGAAAATATACTATTCGACAAGATGATAAAGATAATACCATCTATCATGCTCTTGGTATTGGAAAGAAAACTTCTATTAGCCTTAGAGATAATGAAATTTATTTAAATCCAGCGAATTTTGATCCGAACAGATTAGATCAATTAAGCCAAAGAAATCCTCAAACTTCTATTTGGCGCGTTTTGAAAACCACTATTCCAGTCAGCGATACCTTTGATGGACAGAAAAAACTTAGAGCTTACATTGATGCGGCACAAACAATATTTATGCAAGAAAAAGTAAAATCACAAGACAAATGGAACGCTATATATGGTTTGTTTACCTCTGCCCAGAATTTTGCCAGTAACGATCCTGAACTATTTGACTCCGCTTTTGGAGCAAACAGCAAAATTGGAGCATGGTTGCTTGATAAATCCCCTAAAGCAGAACGGACTAGTATTAGACAGAGCATGGCTACCAAACCTCTTGCATCATCAACACCAACCTATCGAGGTAAAATCTCAAGTACTGGATCCGCATCTGACTCCTCAATAAGTGCTGAAAATTCCTTTGTGGATACTACAACTGCAAGTCAAGAAATTGATAAAGAAATAGCTAATATAGGACAAGCTCTTGCGATTCTTAAAGACAGCTTAGGACGCAAACACCAAGAGGTAGTTGTCCATCAACAAGAATCTGATCAAATTAATATAGATCTGAAAAAAGCTCTAGATGATAAAAGATTGCCAGAGCCTTCTGAAAAAGAGCAACTGACCAAATGCCAAAACACCTTAATAAAGTTAAAAGAGGATATAAAAAATCTCAGGGCTACAACTGATATTAACACAAAAGAATTAAATGGAATTTTACAAAAAAGTGATAATTTGAAAGCAAGAAAATTACTACAAGAGCTTATCGCGATCCAAACAGAATTATCGCAAACTGAGGAAACTCTCGATCGTACAGATGCTGTTCTTAAAACTGCAAGCTCAGCATCTGATGCTGCACTTGCCTTAATTAGTATTAGAAAACCTCTGCCACCCGTAGAAATGTATCGCCCAGTGGAGAATAGGCCAGTGGAGAATAGGCCAGTGGAGAATAGGCCAGTGGTGGAAAGTAAACCAGAGATAAAAAATAAGGAACAAATAAAAAAAGATGAACTTTTCTTACTAGCAAATAAACTATCTACTTACCCTAAAATGGCAATAAGTTCAGAAGAGTGTCAAAATATTCATAAAAATCTAAATAAATTAACGCCTCCTCAAGTCGAAAGCTTAATAGAAAAACTAGGAAAAATAGAAAAATTACATGAAACTGTAAATAAGGTTATAACCAACCTAAGTGCTCGACGTGATATTTTTGCTTCTGACCCTAAACAAAAAATCGAAAAAATTAATAATACATTTAAAAAGTTAACTTTTGATCAAAAAGTTGAACTGGCAAGTATGAGCCGCGAAAAAATCCAAGAAACACTAAAAAATGATAAAGAATCTCCTATTGGTGAACTTCTCAGGGAAATGAATACAAATCGCTCTTGGATCCCTATTAGCAAAGAAGCTACAACCTTTAAAGAGTTCAAAGGACTTTTTCAGAAAGCTACACGAAGTGGTAGTACTGTTGATCTTCCAACTCTTGATGATGAAGATGGTGACAGCGAAAACGTTAAACCTCATAGTTAATAAATGTAGAAATGTAGCCTTGGTGAAGTAAGCCAAGGCTATCCTTATTTTTTAAACCATTGATTTCGCATTACCGCAACAAGTCTATTTCATTAATGAAGTGTAAACACCTCATTAAGTTTTTCACGGTTAGCAACCACAAAATGCTGTCCTAACCCTCTAACCTCTGCTAGCTCTTCTATGGATTTAAAACCATGATGGCTATCACGGTAAGCAATTATAGCTTGTGCACGTTTTTTTCCTATGCCCTTAAAAGAACCAATAAGTGCGGTCAAATCTGCCTTATTCAAATCAATTTTCGTGGTTTGTGCTGTTACCTTTGCCAGGGATTTATTCGGAAGCGTATTGGCATAAGTTGAAAAAGAGACTGCTAAAAAAGATAAAGCAGCAAAAAGAAGCTTTGCTTTCATAAAAATTTCTCCTAATTGTTGGACTGATGGCTCGTTCCAGAGCCAGACAAAGTATCTCAATAATTAGTATGGTTGTCGAGAATTTTTTATTATTTTTTAAGGAGTTAAAGCAGGTTAGGTTTTGATCCATAGCCATGAGATTAATAAAAAAGCAAAAAATCCTTTCTTTTTTCATTTTGTCGAGTTCCCGTAGTTGACTCCTCAGTCGATGCCGCGGGGTTTCGTGAGTCAATTGAGATGGTTAAATTTTGTGAGGATCTCTCAAGATCGATGCCACGGGGATTGGTTGGGACAGGAAGCGATTATAGTGCTTTCCTACTTAACCTGAGCGCTGGCTTTAAAGTTATTTCGCTGTCTGCCCTGCCTGATAAAGCACATACGAAACACAAGCAGTTAATTTCTTCGCCATATCCAAGTGCAAAAATTCGTTAGGTCCATGCGCATTCGAATGTGGTCCTAAAACACCAGTAATCATGAATTGAGCTTCCGGGAATTTCTCACCAAGCATCCCCATGAATGGAATTGTTCCTCCTTCACCCAAGTAGGCAACCGGCTTACCATAATAAGCCGATGAAGCAGCATCGGCTGCTTTAGTTAACCAGGGAGCCATCTCAGGCGCATTCCAACCTTTTGATCCATCACCCACAGAAAAACTTACTTTGGCATGATAAGGTGGGTGCTCAGTTAAGGTTTTTTGCATTACTAAAGCCGCTTCTTTCGGATTAACCAAAGGGGGTAACCGCATGGATAATTTAAAAGCAGTTAAAGGGCGCATCACGTTTCCGGCATTAGCAATAGGGGGAAAACCATCCGCACCCGTCACTGTCAAAGCCGGGCGCCAGGTTCTATTTAAAATTAATTCTTGCTTGTCAGAAATAACAGGTTTTACCCCTGCATGCCATGGAAACTCATCAAAAACATGATTGCCTAAAGCATGAGCACAATCCCTTGCCTGCTTTTTTCGTTCAGCAGGAATTTCACAATACAATTCAGATAACTTAATTTCGCCAGTAACTTCATCTTCGAGCCGATTAATTAATTGCCTGGCTATTCTAAAACTATCTGCCACAATACCACTGGCGGCACCTGAATGCACCCCCTCATTGAGCAACTCAACAGTTAATTCACCAACCACATTCCCACGCAGAGATGTAGTCATCCATAACTGTTCATAGTTGCCAGCCCCTGAGTCAAGGCAAATCACCAGCTTGGGCTGGCCTATTCGCTCTTTTAATAATTCAATGTAAAAAGGCAGGTCATAACTACCACTTTCTTCACACGCTTCGATGATTAATACACAGCGAGGGAAATCCATTCCCTGCTCTTCCAAAGCTCTAATAGCAATTAAGGAAGCATAGGCAGAATACCCATCATCTGCTGCACCACGGCCATATAGACGCCCATCTTTTAAAACAGGCTTCCAAGGATGCAAATCCTCATCCCAACCTGACATCTCTGGTTGCTTATCCAAATGACCATAGAGCAATACGGTATCATCGATAGTTCCTGGGATTTCCATAAAAATTAAAGGCGTTCGCCCTTCAAGTCGCATCACTTCTAACTGCATACCTTTTGGCGCATGTTCCTTGCACCAATCAGCAATATGATCCACCGCCTGATCCATTAAGCCATGTTCTTTCCATTTTGCATCAAAATGTGGTGATTTATTAGGAATCTTAATGTAATCACATAAACTGGGCAGAATTTCATCTTGCCACTGCTGGCAAACAAAATCATATAATGCTTGGGGATTGAACATGAATTTGCTCCTCAATGATAGCGATAACTTGTTCAGTAGCTGATTTAATATTTAATGCCTTAAGTTTATTCTGAATATCCTGTTTATTTTGTTCGAGTTGTTGTAAAGCATTTAACAGTTTTTCTGCATTTAAATCGCGATCATCAATTACCAAACTAATACCTAATTTCTGAAAATACCTGGCATTTTGGATTTGATCGCCGCGACTAACCTGAGCCGATAATGGAATTAAAATATGCGGTTTGCCCAAGGCTAATATTTCATAAAGAGAATTAGCTCCCGAGCGTGAAACCACTATTGAGGCTGCAGCAAATAAATCAGCAAGCTCTTCGTTAGCATACTCAAATTGTTTATAACCTGACAAACCATTGAGCGAAGCATCAACTTTACCTTTGCCACACAAATGGATCACCTGATAATGAGTGGTTAATTGGGGTAATGCGTCTCTTATTGCTTTATTAATTGAGCCAGCTCCCAAGCTACCGCCAATTACTAAAAGGCAGGGTTTTTCGGCATTAAAACCACACAGCTCCAACCCCTTGGCTCGATTACCGGTAAATAATTGCTCACGAATTGGAGTACCTGTTACCACTACTTTATCCTGTGCTTTAAAATGTTTTTTACCTGCCTCAAAGGTAAGGCAAATTTTATTAACAAAAGGAAAACATAGCCGGTTGGCAAGTCCTGGACTCATATCTGATTCATGGGCAACTACTGGAATACGATTTAACCAGGCACCGACCACTACTGGAAAAGCAACAAAACCACCTTTTGAAAAAATGACAGTCGGTTTTAACTTATTAAGAAGAAAAAATGCTTGCCAAATTCCCCAAATAATTTTGAATGGGTCAACAAAATTTTTGATACTCATATAGCGTCGCAGTTTGCCGCTACTTACAGCATGAAATGGGATACACATTGGTTCAATCATCCCTTTTTCTATGCCATCTGCAGAACCAATATAAGCAACATCCCAGCCTTTATGTTTGAATTCCTGAATCAATGGTACATTCGGGGCTACGTGCCCTGCTGTTCCCCCTCCAGTAAAAATGATACTTGGCATCATAAGATTTCCCGTATTAATAAGCTTAAATCAATCGCTTGAATCGATTTGGTAATTGCCCCTACTGAGATAAAATCGACTCCAGTGCGAGCTACCTCGGCAATATTTTCCAGAGTAATTCCTCCGGAAGCTTCTAAAGTGCAATTCTCAGATGTATTCATTTTAACTGCATCTTTTAGCATTTCGATAGTAAAATTATCTAACAAGATGCGATCTGGCTTAGCCATAAGGGCTTCTTGCAGCTCATCTAACGACTCAACCTCAGTTTCGATTAAAAGATGTTGATGAGTATGTCGAGCTAAAGTAATCGCCTGAGCTACCGAACCACAAGCTTTAATATGATTTTCTTTAATCAAAAAAGCGTCATATAGCCCCATACGATGATTAACTCCCCCCCCACATTTTACTGCATATTTTTGCGCAATTCGCAAACCTGGAATAGTCTTTCGAGTATCTAACAAGCGCGCTTTGGTTCCATGCAGACGCTGCACATAATGATGCGTTTGCGTTGCGGTTGCGGAAAGGGTTTGTAAAAAATTTAAGGCTGTCCGCTCTGCAGTTAAAATGGCTCGGGCATGGCCGTAGATATGACACAAAGTTGTTGGCGTTGGTAACCAGGCTCCTTCCGCAACGTCCCAATTTATCTTAATTTGATTGTCAATTTGATGAAATGCTTCCTCGACCCAAGGTTGCCCACAAATTAGCATTGGTTCACGTGAAATAATTTCTGCTTCAACCATTAAATGTTCAGGCAATAAAGCAGCAGTTACATCGCTGCTTCCTACATCTTCACGTAAGGCATGCGCTATGTCTGTCTTCACTTGTAATAAAATTTTATTCATGATGCTGATCTTTTATCTTGCTTACTGTATCGAGCTTTTAATAAAGGCGGAGCGATAAAGGTAGTCACCATTACCATTAATACTATGGCTGAAAATAAATCATCGGAAATGACACCTAATGTTCGTCCGATGGAGGCAAAAACCAAACCCACCTCACCTCGTGGCAACATGCCTATTCCTATTAACAAACGATCGTCCTTCGAATTAGCTCCCCAACCGCTAACTAGTTTGCCAAGAACTGCAGCGAAAATTAAGCCTAAAGCTAAAATAATTACATTCCAATGATAAAAACTCTCTAACTTGACCTGGATCCCAATTAAAATAAAAAACATTGGGGTTAACATCGATTCAAGAGGAGAAAGCAGATGATAAATTGTCCGCTCTGTTTTAACATTTGCATCTAATGATTTAAAATAATCATCATGAAGAATAACACCAGCAGTAAAAGCACCGATGATAGTAGCCAATTGAAGATAGGAAGCAAGCCAGGAAAGCAGCATAATAAATAAAAAAGAAATAAAAAGTTTTGCTTCCCAAGGCTCAAGAAAACGAAAAAAATGTACTGAATTACGTATAATAAATGGCCCTAATAGCAATGAACCGATGAAAAAAGCCAAAGAAGCCACAACGATTCGCCATATAACCCCCATTTCTACAGCGCCATTTAACACAATGGAGGTGACAATAGCCAATATAATTAATCCCAGCACATCATCCAACATGGCAGCACCAAGGATTGTTCTTGCTTCTCGTGTGCGTAATTTCTTCATTTCAGCCAAAACACGTGCCGTAATTCCAATACTGGTTGCACATAAAGTCGCTGCAATAAATAAATCAGTATGGTAACTGACTTCAGGCATTAACAGTTTAGCGATACCAAAGCCTAAAATCATTGGCGCAATCACCCCAATCACTGCAACAAATAGAGAGTCCTTCCCGGTATGCTTCATTTCTTCTATCGAGCTTTCCAATCCTACCATGAACAATAGAAAAATAACCCCATAGCGAGAGAAAATGTCAACTACGTAAGCAATTTTCAGATAATCCGCACCACGAGGGCTAGTTAATGCATTAATGACCTGATGCGCATACTCCGGATTTGGAATGACTTTAGTCACGGCCAAGCTGACTGAAGCCCCATTCAGCATTTCCTCAACGATCTCAAAAGTAGACGAACCTTCGCGCAAAAGAACAATTAATTGAAGCCCATAGTGATAAAATAAATTGCCAATCACAACCCCCATTAATAATTCACCTAGCACACTGGGCTGATTAAGTCGCCTCGCAATGTAGCGGCCTAAAATGGCAAAGAAAAAAATGGATGTAACCCCAAGCAGGACAAAAGTAATAGGATCTCCATGGGCGGTACTTGGAGAAGCAAAAGCGATGAGGGGAATTATCCCCACCAAAATTAACCACCATTTGAGATGTTGCATTCGTTTTATGCCTCGAAGATTGATCCTGGTCATAGCAACCAGGCTACCTGCTTTATTGTTTTGCTAAAAACAAACAAGTTTCCAACACCGAATCCGGGTTAAGTGAAACACTATCTATTCCTTCTTTCATTAGCCATTGAGCGAAATCCTGATGATCAGAAGGCCCCTGACCGCAAATACCAATATACTTATTTGCAGTTTTGCAAGCAGAAATAGCCATATGTAATAAAGCCT
>CAZTYT010000063.1:0-10073 GCA_964618245.1 uncultured Legionella sp.
GAGGAACTTAAACCAAATCTAAAAAAATCAATTAGCGAACGCGCACTATCCGTGCAACTAACCATAGCTAAAATAAACACTCCTAAATCACAAACGCTTAAAGCAGGTAAACCTGTTTTGACAACGCCAGTACCAGCAAACATTTTTTCACGCAATAAATTTCAGCTGCTATTGCTGGGTCTATCCACTTCATTGAGCTTTGCTCTTGGTATCACTTGTTATTCAATCAATTAAAACATTACAAACAACTGGTCAAAACTCTTTCTTTATTACAAAAAAAGAAAGAGTTTTGACCACTTGGCAGAGAAAAAGCAGAAAACCTTAAATACCAAACTACATGACTCAATGACTAAAAAAATGAAACAGCTTTCTCAGGAAATTGAACAACTAGGTACTTTGCTCCAAACAGAAAAGCCAGAACAACAAATTGCTCATTATGAAGAGCAATTGGCACTTAATCATCAAAAAATAAGCGCTATGCTAAACATACCCGTTTAATCAAGCGTCTTATGATAACGTTTATACGCAATAAATAAGACCACCAAAGTAAACAAAAGGATAGGAATTTCTTGATAAATTACTTCAGAAAAGCCATTTCCTTTTAATAAAATACCTCGAACAATTATTAAATAATGACTCAAAGGTAACAGATTGCCCACCCACTGAGCCCATTCTGGCATACCTCGAAAAGGAAACATAAAACCAGATAATAAAATAGAAGGCAAAAAGAAGAACATTGCACTCTGCGCTGCTTGTAGTTGGTTTGAAGCTAAAGTAGAAAAGGTAAGCCCTACCGATAGATTAGCGGCAATAAAAGGCAAGGTAAGGATCAATAATAGTAAAATACTTCCTTGAATTGGCACGGAAAAAAGGATTTTGGCCATTAATAAAATTAGCAAAACTTGAATAAAACCCACTAACACAAAGGGAATCAATTTACCTGCCATAACTTCTAAAGGCCGAAGAGGGGTGGCTAAAAGCGTTTCGATAGTTCCACGTTCAATTTCTCGCGTAATTACCAATGCAGTAATGATCACCATCGTCATCGTTAATACTACCCCTAAAAGCCCGGGAACAATATTATATGCAGTAATCGCCAACGGATTATAAATTGCATGCACTATGGGCTGATAAGCAGTAGGGGCTGGTTTGAGTGATTTTAATGGTCCTCGTAACTCCTCATTTAATGCCAAGTCAGCCAGATCATTAAAAACCGCGATCGCATTACTTGTAGCAGCAGGATCGGTGGCATCGGCCTCCAATAACAATTTGGGATGTAAACCTTTAATGAGATCATGAGTAAAGTTAGTTGGAAAACTTACCACAAATTGTACTTGCCCGGTTTTTAACAACCAGGAGGCTTCTTTTTCGGAAGTTACAGGGCGGACAAAATGAAAATAGGTAGAGTTTTCCATCGCCGTAAGAATACGGCGACTAATATTGGTATTTTCAGTACTCACTGCTACCGCTGGCAAATGGCGCGGATTAGTATTAATCGCATAACCAAAGAGAATAAGTTGAATTAATGGTATGCCGATGATCATCCCCAAAGTAGTTTTATCGCGGATCATTTGCAGGAACTCTTTAATAATCATCGCCATTAAACGATTAAGGCTCTGATACATCACCAAACTCTCCTTTCGATGATTTATTAACCAAACTAATAAATGCATCCTCTAAAGTTGAAGGAATAGGTGCCCACTTAACTGCATACTCCAGGCTTAATTCTTGCAGCCCTTGTTGTATTAAATCGGTATCATAACCACATACATGAATGTTATTACCAAACAAAGCAGACTGAACAACACCCTTGAGCGTTTTTACTCGTTGTAAAAGAGAAGTAGTGACATTGCCACTCACGTTCCATGTTTTCAAATGAGTTTTCGCAATCACTTCATCCACTGTACCAGTAATCAATAAATGACCATAAGCCAAGTAAGCAATTCGAGTACAGCGTTCCGCTTCATCCATATAGTGAGTGGAAACCAAAGTAGTTACCCCTTGATCACTTAAGAGATGGATGTGATCCCAAAACTCTCTCCTGGCAATAGGATCCACTCCGGCTGTAGGCTCATCCAACAGTAATAAATCAGGGTCATGGATTAGACAAGCTGCCAGAGCAACGCGTTGTTTCCATCCTCCTGACAACTCGCCTGTTAATTGTTGTTTGCGCTCCACCAAACCCAAATTGTCCAGCGCTTCGGCTACTTTTTGTTGGCGATTTTTCACGCCATAAACTCTGGCAATAAAATTCAAATTTTCTTCAATCGATAAATCCTGATACAAACTAAAATGCTGGGTCATATAACCCACATGCTCTTTAATTTGTTCTGACTGGGTCAGTATATTAAACCCCAGACAAGTTCCCTCCCCTGCATCAGGGCGCATCAAACCGCAAAGCATACGGATTGTTGTGGTTTTTCCACTGCCATTCGGCCCCAAAAAACCAAATACCTCCCCCCGTTTAACTTTTAAATTAATATCATTAACTACAACGAGCTTATCAAAGCTCTTACATAGGCCAGTGACATCGATAATATTCTCAACAGGAGACCCATTCATCATAAAGTAACCACTACAGGTTGACCTGGTTTAAATGAGCTTGGATCATTTAAACGTGCTTTAATTCGAAATACTAGTTTGGAGCTATTATCCCGGCTATAAACAAGAGGTGGTAAATATTCAGCATCAGGGGACACATAACTAATTTGCGCTTTATTATTTGCGGCACAACCTTCACAATCAAAAACAATACTCTGTCCTACCTTGATACGGTTCAAATAACTAAGAGGAACAAAAAATTCAATATAAATATTTTCAGGCGTTAGCAAGGAAAGTACGGGCTGCTGAGCCGCAACATACTCACCTTGACGAAAATAAGTATCAAAAATAACCCCTGAGGCAGGAGCAAATAAAGTTTTTTGGGCTAATTCCCATTGCGCTTCATTTAGTTTTTCCATAAAAGACTTTACCTGAGCCTGTTGGGCTTTAATTTGATCTTCCCGGCTACCTAATTTAGCTAAAGCCAAGTTAGACATATATTCCCATTTTGTATCCTGAATTTGCTGTAAGGTAGTGGTTGTTTCATCCACAACATCCTGAGTAGTCGCCCCTCGAGTTAATAGTTTCGAATAACGACGCACGCGCAGCTCAGCCAATTTAGCTCGTGCTTGTGTTTCCGCAATTTGCGCTTGTATTGCGTCTATTTCGGGTGGGCGTTTGGGCTTTTGCAGATCCACTAAAGTAAATTGTGCTTGATCAAGGTTTGCTTGCGCTTGGCGCAAATTAATATCTTGTGGGCTTGTATCCAATTTAAAAAGCAATTGCCCCTTTTTAACCGGTTGCCCCCGAAAAACAGCCAATTGCTCAAGCACGCCATAAAAAGGCGAAGCTAGATAGATATTCTCTCCTTCCACATAACCATTAAACTGCGGGTGCTCGTCTCGACCACACCCATCGAGTAAAATAATTAGCAAAAACACAACGATTTTAAACACATTATTTATCATGATAAATATCTGTTGGTTGCCTGAAAGCTTCCTGTTACTATAAGCTTATTTATCAAAAAAAGTCTATGAAAAACAATGAATTTGATCTAATTGTTCTCGGTGGTGGCAGTGGCGGTATGGCCAGTGCAGTGCGAGCTGCAAAACATGGGGCCAGAGTCGCTGTGGTAGAACCTAACCACTTAGGAGGCACTTGTGTCAATTTAGGCTGCGTTCCTAAAAAAATCATGTTTAATGCCTCTCTGGTTTCCGAAGTAACGCGTAACGCACCTGATTTTGGTTTTACGGCGGTAGCAAATCAATTGAATTGGGAGGCTCTGGTTACCAAGCGCAATGCCTACATTGAGCGTCTGCGGGAAAATTATGCCAAACGTTTTACTGAATTTAATATGACCTTACTGCACGGTATGGGAGCATTTCATGATGAGCATACAGTCAGCGTCAACAATCAGTTATATCATGCACCACACATCATTATTGCTACCGGCGGTGAACCTGTCCTCCCCGCAATCAATGGCATGCAACATGCTATTGATTCCGATGGTTTCTTTGCTCTAAGCAAACAACCAGAAAAAGTAGCTATTATTGGTAGTGGATACATTGGCGTAGAGCTTGCCGGGATCCTAAATGGCCTGGGTTCAGAAACTCATTTATTAATGCGCGGTGAAAGACCTCTTAGTCGTTTTGATAATATTCTTGGTGACACTTTATTGGAAATCATGCAGCGTCAGGGTATTCATATTCATAAAAACCACAAGGCTTGTGAAATAAGCTTGCATGTTGATGGCAAAAAAGCCATTGCTTGTCAAAGTGGTTCGTTAATTCAAGATGTTGACGTCATTATTACCGCCACAGGAAGAAAACCACGTACCGGAAATTTAAATTTAACCACAGTAAACGTCAAAACAGATGAACAAGGATTAATTGCTGTTGATGCTTATCAAAATACATCAACCCAGGGTATTTATGCGATTGGGGATGTAACCGCGGCACCAGCGTTAACCCCCGTAGCAATTGCTGCTGGACGGCGATTATGTGATCGGCTATTTGGAAAACAGCCTCATACTCATCTAAACTATGAGAATATACCCTCAGTAGTATTTAGCCATCCTCCAGTGGGTACTGTTGGCATGAGCGAGGAAGAAGCAGTAAAAAAATATGGACAAGAGCAAATCAAAATTTATCAAACCCGTTTTATCCCCATGTACTATGCTCTGGGCAATGAAAAAATTCCTACCGTGATGAAATTAGTGACTTTAGGCAAAGAAGAAAAGATTATCGGTCTGCATGTGATTGGCTTAGCAGCGGATGAAATGTTACAAGGCTTTGCTGTAGCTGTTAAAATGGGAGCATGTAAGAAAGATTTTGATAATACAGTAGCGATTCATCCAACCAGTGCCGAAGAATTTGTAACAATGGTGTAATTAAAATGAATTATTCAATTCGTAGCTTTCAAGGAAAATCACCGCTAATTGGTGAACATGTTTATATTGATCCTCAATCCACAATAATCGGCGATGTGACTTTAGGTGACGATGTCTCTATCTGGCCAATGGCAGTCATTCGTGGAGATGTGAATTTCATAAAAATCGGTAAAGCTTGCAGCATTCAAGATGGCGCCATTCTTCATGTCACTCACGATGGTCCGTACACTTCTAAAGGAGGTAACCCTCTGGTTCTAGGACAAGGCATCACTGTTGGCCACAAGGCGGTGCTACATGGGTGTACTGTAGGGGACTATTGTCTCATTGGTATGGGAGCCTTGATTTTAGATGCAGTTCATATCCAACACCATGTTATGGTTGGTGCAGGCAGTATCGTCCCGCCGGGTAAAATACTGGAAAGCGGTTATTTATACCTTGGAAATCCTGCAAAAGCCATCCGCAAATTAACTGAGCAGGAATTGGAACGTTTGGAATATTCTGCTCAGCATTACGTACGCCTCAAAGATAAATATTTAAACAAAATTTAGCAACAAATCAATAATAAGCTATCATAAAAATAACAACATGTTTTTTTATTGGACTAAATGGTGGCTTATTATCATGAAATTTAATACCCAACCTATTCCACAAAAAATTCATTTTATTTGGGTGGGTGGTTCTATCCCTCCCCAATATTTAAGAACTATTCAAAAGGTAACTGAAGTAGCGAAACGTGATGGCTACGAAGTTAATTTATGGGTAGATGATCCTAAAAACTATCATAAAACAGCAGCTAAAGAGGACATAAATGTTCCCGATCTGAAAATTAGGGAAATAAAAAACGAATTATTTCAACCAATGAAAAATGACCCTTTTTATAAAGGTACGGATCCTAACTTTCCCCAACCCAAAGATACTGCGCCTGGAGAAAGAGCCAAATTATTTCAAAAATGCGTAGAGCGTGAGTTGATAGGTTTTAAAAACCTGGCCGCTGCTGCTGATTTTTTAAGATATGAAATATTACGAAAAGAAGGCGGATGGTATTTTGATACTGATACTTATTTTCCTGAGCTTATGCCGCCCTCCGCTCCACCATTTCCTGAAGATCTTGATACGAAAAACATAGAACCAGTAACCCAACAAGCCATTAGCCAGTATGTATCAAAATATCGCGCCTACCTGAATAAGCTCAATCATTATAATACGACTCATCTGCCGGTTCCTCCCCTGCCTCCCGATAAGAGATTAAAAAATTTTATTAATGATAACCCTACTCCAACAGAGCACTTAAACAGTTTTCAATTTAGTTTTAAATCCAAAAGCTACCAAATGCTACAGAAATTATTTAAAGAATGCTTGGCTAACACTCAAAATTACCTGTCTCGAGAAGAGCAAAAATCAGATGAAAATCAGCCCCATTTTAGTAATAATCAAATCCCCCAACTTGGGTTAAAAGCAAATATTACTGGAATAAAAATTTCTTATGACGATAGTGATAACGTAAAAAAAATTACTTATGGTGGCGAAGATACAATTAACGATGTTATAGGCGCTGTAGCAGACAACCACATCATAAAGGAAATAATTGTTGACTGTATTAATCAATATGAGGAAGCAGATAACAATTCCCAAAACCAAACGGATATGGATAGAAAACGTTATCCCTATGCCACCGGATTTGATGCGCGAAAAGTGTTTACTATTGGCTATAGTGGACCAGGCGCTTTAACCAGAGGTATCCAAAAAATCTGGGAACAAACACAAACACAAATTAGCAAAGAAGAACAATCTCCACAGGCAAGAGGAGAAATACTAATAAATACCTTTTCCTCTTTAATGCTAAGCACGCTTGATAACCCCAGAGTAGCCCATGCAGCAGGTATTGAAGTAATTACTGAATGTGACAATACCTGGCTGAAAAAGAATAAAGGCAAACAATTTTCTTTTGATACAAACTCGATAACTAGTACTACATTTTTTACCAAAGAAAATCCTACAACGAAAGAAAAAGAAGATCTGGACGAATCATCTGAGCATAGCCATAAAAAAACACTATAATATAGAGCAAAAAATGCAACCATTACCAACAAATTACACAAATGTTATATTAATTTTTATTATTCATGTAATGAAACCTCTAATATGCAATTACTACGCTTACCACAAATGAGGATGCGCTGCCTGGGCACTGTTGTCGAGGTTGGGCGGTATTATTTGTAAATCAGCGCTAATCATCATAATCCCCTCCAATACCAGTGCCCAGGTTTACTAGCCCTGGTTCTTAAAACCATATAGCGCCTGACTCGATTTAGCAAAAAATCAGTATTAAATAATGTAAGACAGACCTGGCCTAATAAATTCTTATTACAGACCTTGTCGGGCTAAGTACGAGTCTTGCAACTGAGCCCCCCGATCCCCATGCCTTCGATAGCATCTGGCTCGTACTTAATTCATTGGTAAGCCTGGGATTAGGAGGAATTACTTTAGATACCTGGACAACAAGAATAGCTGTACGTTGTCCTTATCCAGGGGGGTACCTAATTATCGAAATATTGACGAGTTAATTGATGATCTAACTTATGAAATTTAAGGATTTGTACCACAGATTACACCTTGATAAAACAAAGCGCGTCATCAAGGCTAACTAACTCATAAGACGAGTGACAAAACCTACCAAAGATACAAATATGCCTAATCCTAAAATAATTAAAACGGTAATGCCATGTTCAGAGATGGCATTCTTATATTCTTTTTCGCTATGAACTCGTATGTTATTTTCTCTGACAATTAACAGGAGAAGCAGAAGCAAACCATAAAAATAAGCTGAATAAAAAGTAATTCGATTTAAAAATCCATGCATATTAGTGATACGCACATAATCCACCGGGAAATTAATTAAAAAGAAACTCAATAACCACCATGTCCCCTTACTTTTCTGGACAACTACTTGCCCATAACTTAATGCCAATGGCAGCACTAAAATTGAAAAATAATACATCCAGCCAAGTGGGCTTAAAAATAACATGAGTAGCAAGGTGATACTAAAAAGATAGTGGTTATTTCCACTATCCTCTTTGAATTTCCAATACCAATACATAATCCCAATAAACAGCATCAGATAGGTTAGATTCAGCAGAAATATATTATTTTTAGATATCTGATAAGTGTCACTAAAACATCGAAATAAAAAACCATAAACAGAAGCATTCCAACTGTCAGCAGACCAAATAATATGAGACATTGCAATATAGTATTGCTGATATATTTCTATCCCATAAACAAGAGCAGGTATTAGAGTACAGACTAATAAGGTTAAAATCATTGCCATAAAAACTTTAAAACGCCGCTGTTTCAAAACATAAAATAAAAGTAGCGCTGGGAATAGTTTAATTGCAATAATTATCCCCCAAGTAATACCTGCCAACCAGTTTTTTTGGCTTTGAAAATAATGATAACCAAGCATGGTAAAGAATAATAGAACTGCGCCAAATTGAGTTGTTGCTGTATTCATCAGGGTCGAAAAAAGCGCGAAATAAATAAGAAATAAACTCCATTGGTATTTTTTCACTAGTGGTTCAGGAAAAGCATATTGAAAAGCAAGCCTTGCCCCAATGAAGCCTAAAATAAAAGAAAACAATACCCAGATTATTAGTGCAGTGGAATATGGCAATGCTAAGAGTGGCGCACATAGCCAAAGAAAAAACGGTGGATTTAAGTTCGTTGATAAGGTTCTTACCATAGGAAGATAATCAGCAACCAAAATTCCATAAGGATTATGACCATTTCTTAAAGCCAGGTTAGCAGAATAAAAGGTTGTGAAATCTAATTTAAGCTGATAATTTAAAACCAAGTAAAAAATAAATAGATAAATACTTGATAAAAGAAGTGAGGCGATAAATGGGAAAAATTTTCCCTTTATTGATTTGCTTGTCTGCGCCAAATGACTTTTCCCCTTTTATCAGTAGTTAATATCCTATCATCTGTAGCATAAATCATTCAAAACAAATATCTGTAATTTCAATTTCCATAGACTTTCAGATGGTATTGTCATAAATTGGCTCGAAAAAACCTCCATCCAAAAGATGTTGGGCATATAAAAAGTCAGGAATAATTTTTTAAGTTAATTTTCTCTTAATGATTATTTGTTATTCTACTCTTTCCATAAAATTTTATAATGTAATACTATGATTTATATAAATATTCCTAGTGGATGGAAATTTGACAATAAAAATTACCCATCGGATGTACTCGTAAAAGAAAACTCAGAGACAGGAAAGGTCAAACCTGAAGAAATTATAGAATTGCAAAGCCTGATAAAAGATTGCTTACGAACCAAAAAAAGACATGCAACCTCTTTTTCTTTAGATTTAAAAGATACACATAATGAAAAGATCACTATATTTTTTAAGCGCGCTCCTGAAGGCAACTACCTAGAATACCACCCCAATCGCAATGGTAAGTTTAAAGCTGAAAAAGCAGAGATAATCCTCAAAAAAGAAATTCAACAGGTATCATTTTCAAATAGCCATACTGGTTTATTATGGTTTCAGCGATTAGATCGATGCGCATTAAACCCCAAACGCCGGGAAGAAGTTGAAAAAATGGCTTTAGAACAAAAAGCAAATAGAAGACATAATGGCGATTCTCCAAAGGCAACCTAGCACATTGCTTAAATGAAGCGGTTTTTGGGGTCAAGGCCAACCTCACAGTTGGCTCCCTGCAACGATTATTAAGAAAATAATTCCATTTGTTCAGAGTTATTTTGACATATTGGTTCAGATTTTAATTCATCTTTTCTATTTTCAAGGAGATTTGGGGGATTTTTGAAAAAAGCATCGGTATTATAGCGGTTATTTCAGGAGCAGTCTTATTAAATTGATATTCGAATATTGATTCTTCTGTTTCGCAAATTAAGAGCATCAAACGAGACCATGTTCTTTCACGCTCAGACTCTGGAAGTTGTTCTTTAATTTGCAGTAATAATCCAGCAGGACTAAAATTAGTTTGATTGATTAGAATAACTCGCTTTCCGCCTTCATCATGAGCATGATTCACTACACTCACGAGATTCTGCATACTACGAGGATCTATCTTTGTTTTCCCCCAAGCACCGCTATAAAATTCCCTCACTTCAAGAGCTATT
>CAZTYT010000064.1:0-10040 GCA_964618245.1 uncultured Legionella sp.
AGCATCATGAATCAAATAAATTTAGCAAAACGTGTTTGGCAAGATCCCGTTTATTTCATTGCCTTTGGGTTTGGTAGCGGATTAATGAGCGTCGCTCCTGGTACTTGGGGGACCTTGGCTGCTATCCCTCTTTATCTATTAATAATGCATACCCACTGGTTGGTCTACCTTGTATTAACTGCATTAGCTTTTGGCTTGGGGGTTTGGGCGTGCGATAAAGTAAGTAAAGAAATGGGAATACATGATTATCAAGGAATTGTATGGGATGAGGTGGTAGGGTATTTACTTACAATGTGGAATGCCCCGTTAGGCTGGGGATGGATGCTTTGGGGCTTTATCTTATTTCGTATTTTTGATATTTGGAAACCGCAACCTATTCGTTATATCGATCAAAAAGTACAAGGTGGTTTGGGTATCATGCTCGATGATGTTTTGGCAGCAATACCTGCCTGGTTAATCATGCAATTTTTAGCCTGGAGTTTTGCCTAATGAATGAGAATCATAAAGAACTGATTAGCATGGGTTTAACCGTGGGGATCATTTGTTTTACCTTATTTATTATTCATCGTTTTATCCCTTCCATGGTTTGGGCTTCAATTATTGTTATTGCTACTTATCCATTATATGAAAAATGGCGACATCTATTTGGTCCACGAGATAATCTGGCTGCTTTGCTTTTTACAATGCTAATTGGACTATTATTTGTTCTACCATTAAGTTTGCTGGTACGTATTTTAGTAACTGAGGCGCAATACTTTATTAATTTTTTGCAGGATTTAAACCAAAAGGGCGGGGCTGCCCCTGAATTTCTTAAAAATTTTCCTTTTATAGGCAATGAGCTAGTATCTTATTGGGATAATAATATTGGTAAGCCAGGGAAAGTAAGGGATTTTTTATCTAATATACATTTATCATTAACCCCAACAAGTTATTATGTTAAACAAATTGGAGCTAGTTTGGCGCATCGCAGCGTACAAGTTGGTTTTACTTTATTGAGCTTATTCTTTTTTTATCGAGATGGCGATAAATTATTAACACAGGTTTACCAGGTTGGTGAATATTGTTTGGGGCAACGATGGTTTCGCTATGCTGACCGGTTACCCAAAGCATTGAGTGCTACGGTAAATGGTACGATTGTCGTCGGTCTGGGTGTTGGGGTGCTCATGGGTGTTTGTTATGGTTTAGTTGGTTTTCCTGCTCCTACACTCACTGGTTTTATCACTGCTTTAGCGGCAATGATTCCTTTTGTTGTTCCCATCGTATTTTTGACGGTTGCAGTTATTTTATTTTCAGTCGGTAGTATGATTGGCGCCATCATTGTATTAGTCTGGGGAACTTTGGTAATGTTCGTCGCTGATCATTTTGTAAAGCCGGTTTTGATAGGTGGTGCGATAGAGTTACCCTTTTTAGCGGTATTGTTTGGTATTCTTGGCGGAGTTGAGACTCTGGGATTGTTAGGATTATTTTTAGGGCCAGTCATTATGGTTTTATTTGTTACCCTATGGCAGGAACCTCAAGCAATTTCTGCAATGAGGAAAAAATAATCTCTATGAGATTATTAGCGAGAAATTACTCATCTCGTAGATTGGGCCTTGGCTCGACAAACAGACTAAAATTGAGGGATTGTCGGGCCAAGGCCCGACCTAGGCGTATAAATTACTTATAGGTTGCGGTATCAAAACGATAAATTACACCTGCGCTACCCATTTGAGATTGGAATGATTTACCAAAGATACGATTAGTACCACGACCACCATCAGTGTTTCCTGTTGCCATATAACGATAGGCAGCGTTAATGGCGAAATTTTCTGAGAAATTATAAGTAAGTCCTGCTGTGCCTTGATAAGCAAAAGCATTTCTATCTGCATCAATATTGGTAATCAGGAAGGGGCCAATACTGCTTAAGCTTTTTTCCATGAAGGCATAACCTATCCCACCACCAATAAAAGGAGCAATGCCATCTAATACATCGCAAAAATCATAATAAAGATTAGCCATTAGAAGATTTGCAGTAGCTCGGCCTGATACATTAAATTGTCTGATATTATTGATGATAAAGCGTTCAGGAGTAGCACTGAGATAAGTGTATTCAAATTCATAGCGAATAGGATTACTTTTGTAACCAATACGTCCCCCAGCATTGTAACCTGCATTATAAGTTAATTTTGAGCTGAAGGAACCAAAGTAAGAGGTGTTGACATTGGAGGTGATGTTAGCATAACCACCAAATGCATTTACATACCAGCCATTAACAGGTATCGCTGCACAAGAAACCCCGGTCGCTAAGAGAGCGGTAGAAAATAATGCGAATTTCATGACTTCCCTTTATTATTATTTTTGTTAATTCATGTTAACTGGTTACCTTAAATTTGCAAGTCCTTCCTACTTAAAATGTTGATCCTATTTTAAAAAAAATCTGGTCTATACTAAATGGCACATGCCTTTATGTCACTCGTAGTGTCAATATCTGATAGTTATCGCTTTTGGGAAATGCATTATTGCTTAATAGTTTTCTGCTTGTTTAAAATTAATAATAATGCAATGATAAAATATTTATCTTGAAATGGAGCTTCGTTATGCCTGATAGGGAACCTTTAGTTATTGATGCAGATTATATTGAACAAGTTTTTCATCTAATAACGAATAAAGATGTAGTTGATTTTATTAAAGAGGCGGAAACAAAATACTCTCATAAAGATGATTCTTGGATAAAACAACAGGTATACGGCTATGTCCGCGCGCGTGGCAATGAGGTAAGAAATTCAATTGCTACACTTGAGAAGACCGATGATAATTTTTCTCTTCGACTAAGGGTGGTTAATGATTTGCTTACTAAAGGAGGATGGGAATCTAACTCTTTTAACGTCAAGTTCTTTAAAGCAGTCATACCGCATGTTAAGAATTTTAAGCCTATATTAGAAGAAAATATTTATTCTTTTATCATTGACTTAAAAGCCCCAATCCTGAAAAAAATTAATTTACACTTAGCAAAAGATGTTCAGCTACAAAATGAAAGATTAACGACGCAAACTGAACAGCAGAAAAGGATTGAAAACGTTGTTATTCATAAGAATTTGGATGAAGCTAAAATTGAGGCTGCAACAGCAAAAGACAAATCTGTTTTTTATTTACAAAAAAGCGATACATGGACTATTTTAATGGTAGATCCAATAGGTAATACTCATCCACTTACCTCGCTGCCCGTTACAATGCAATATTTAAAGCAAAAGACAGAGCTAGATCAATTAAAACCACTAATGTTAAATAAAATAAAAGAAGAATGCCTCAATGCAAGAGAGAAAATTTTAAAAAATATTAAATTAATGGTTAATCCAGAGCAAAATGATCAAGAATTAATAAAAAATGGTGAAACTTTTACTTTCATTTTAAGACAGACAGAGCAAAAAAATAGTCTTTGGTGGATAGACCATGCGGGTTCACGCACCAATATTAATTTAAGGGTATATCCTGAACTTGAACAATGGCTTGAGCAACGAAATCCCGTCCAGGAAAATGAGCAAGCGAAGCTTAAATTTTATTTAATGAAGGTGGATACCAGACGTGCTTTGCCTGTCGGAAAAATTGCACACATGAACAGGCAATTAGAGGGGATATTTGCTAAAAAGGCACCTAAAACTGCACACCCCTCAGAGGAGTCTGCTGCTGCATCACGTCTTCGTTTGCTGATTAATCCGGTGGAAGATAATTCTGAATTGGCAGAGAAAGGTAAGTTGTCCACTTTTATTCTGCGACAAGTTGAACACCAAACCTCACTTTGGTGGCTGAATAGTTTAGGTAGTTATCATAAAATTGATTTACAAACCTATACTAAGCTTAGTCAATGGCTTGAAAATAATCCTGATTTAACTAATGAAGAAAACATTGCTCAATTAAAGACTTATTTAGTAGAAGTGAAAACAAGCCAAGCAATCAGTGAAGAAAGTAAGAGTAAATTGGCTGGTTTATTAGCTAATAAGTTTAATGCGGTCAAGGAAAGTCCGAAAAAGGAAGAACCTGTACAAGCAAATTCCCCAACAGAAATGCCTACTCCCCCCAAGCGCTTAACTACTAATCACTATAGACCGCTGGAAGATTTATTTCCTAATCCGGAAACGGAAAAAACAAAACAATCTATGGAGCAGATCGAGGATTATGCTGCGAGGATTCAATAAATTTAAAATAGTTGGGTCAAAATGACCCAACCTAATAATATTAGATAATATAGGATGCGTTTTGTATTCTATGATTTTTTATTGTACAATTGTTCCATATATTAAATTATACAGGAATTTTTCATGGCCCTCATTTATATTGATCACCCACAAATTGATGTTGAAGTATATAAGTCAAAATGCATAGAAAGTGGAATTAACCCGAATGACAAAAAATGTGTGTTTATTTTTCCGGGTAACAGATCACATCATATTAATCCTACCTTATTTTCTTTAAAGGGCGGTTCAGGCTTGGCAAAAGCTGCACTTAATATTGTGCGCGCGGGGTATCCTACTTTAAGTTTACCCACCACGAATATGGAGAATTGGGCTACTAGTGAAGAAATCAAAAAAATTGTTGATGGTGCAATTGCTGATTTATATAAAGCTGCGGGAGCCGGTTATGATTTGATGTTGCCAATAAGAGAGAAAAAAGATCAAGAGTATTTTGATGGTTGCTTAAATTATTATGCCCCTGATACTTATTTAGAGGTTAAGGAGTATGAGCCAAGTTTTTGGGGAAAAACAAATCTTAATCCGAATAAGGCTCTAGCTAACTATTACGTGAGTGAATTAAATAATTTGGCTAATTTTTTGTCCTTACCTGCAGACGCGAGGAAAACCCAGGTTGAGCAACATCCTGATAATCCCTTCTATGTCGCTTATGATGCTGGAACAAAATTGACTACCGATGATCCATGGGTAAGCCCTATTGCCCCTTCACAACCAGTTAAACCTGTTCCTCCAGTTAACCCTGTGAACCCAGTACCTCCAGTTAAAGTGCCGGTAAAAAATCCCCAGGAAAAAAAGGAAAAAGTGTCGCCTCAGAAAATTGAGATTTCAGTTGCTACTCGTAGAGCTTATGAGTTCTTTTATACATCAAATATAACCCAATTGGATTCTGCACGTGATTTGTTGAATGATTATACAAAAGGCGATTCGGCTTTGGGTCGATTTTTTTCTGGACATTGGAACCGTCATCACTTAAAAGAAGTAAATGCATTAGTAAAGGAGATTGATAAGCGTCAGATTAAAAACGTTGCAGATTTACTTCAAAAGCTAAAACAAATTGAATTGGTTAACCCAACAAAAGGTTCTTTAGCGAGACGGATAGAATTTATTCAAGAAAAAAATTCAGTTGAACCTAACCATCAAAGTAGAGTAAATCTATAATCTATCGTTTTGTTGCTCTTGATCTGAAGTATCGAATTATTTTTTACAGTGTCGTTGCGAACGAAATGAAGCAATCTAGAACAGAGCTATAACAAAGGCTCAGAACCGGATTGCTTCACTTCGTTCGCAACAATGGCGTTTTGGATTTAAAACGAGACCCAATAAAACTTACTCAAAACCATTCGTAATTGGATAACGCCAGTCTTTACCAAAGGCAATTGGGCTAATTTTCAAGCCTGGAGCAGCTTGGCGGCGTTTGTATTCATTGCGTTTTATTAAACGAATTACTTTGTTGACATCCTCTTCTTTAAATCCTTGCTTAATAATTTCTGCCGGGCTTAAATTGTTTTCCATATAAGCTGTAATAATTGCATCTAAAATAGAGTATTCAGGTAAACTATCCTGATCTGTTTGATTTTCTCTCAGTTCCGCTGAAGGTGCGCGAGTAAGTACACGTTCAGGAATTACAGCTGATAACATGTTTCGGTAGTGAGCCAATTGATAAACCTGTGTTTTTAATACATCTTTTAAGACAGCAAATCCTCCACACATATCGCCATATAAAGTAGCATATCCCACAGCGGTTTCGCTTTTATTCGAGGTAGTTAAGACCATTTTTCCTGTTTTATTAGATAGTGCCATTAAAAACATTCCACGAATTCTAGCCTGGATATTTTCTTCAGTAATGTCAGCAGGTAAATTATGAAACTCTGGTTGAAGAGTAGAAATTATAGCATTATAAGCTGCTTCAATTGGCAGTAAAGAATAACTAACCCCAAGTTTTTCTAACTCTTTAATCGCGTCTTCATTACTTATTTTAGCTGTATAACGTGAAGGCATAACTACGGCATGCACACGTTCAGAGCCTAATGCATCCACTGCAATTGCTAGAGTTAATGCCGAATCAATACCACCAGAAAGTCCTAATAATACTCCTGGGAAATGGTTTTTATTGACATAATCTTTAGTACCACAAATTAATGCTTGATACAGTAAAGCCTCATGGCTTAGCAATGGAGTAACTTCGCCTGAAAGCTGTTTTCCTTCTAATTCTACGGTATGCAAATCTTCTTTGAAGGCAGGGGCGCGAGCACAAATGTTACCATGTTGATCCATAGCCATAGATTGACCATCAAATAACAACTCATCTTGCCCACAAATTTGATTCACATAGATAAATGCGATACCACGAGTTGTATAAGAGCGCAGTAACTCTTCACGGCGAGAATATTTAGTCATGTCAAAAGGAGATGCATTTACACTGATGATAGCATGTACTTCTTGTGCTATTAAATCTTCCACAGGTCCCGGTTGCCATGCATCTTCACAGATGCAAACACCAATTTTGTAATTTTTTATTTCTAAAATACAGTTTGTGCGTTGTCCTGCTGTAAAATAACGTTCTTCATCAAAAATTTCATAGTTTGGTAATTTTTGTTTGTGATATTCTTTGATAATTTTACCTTGATGAATAATACTAATGCTGTTAAGGCAATTTTTTTGCGATACACTTGGATGGCCAACTATAACGTAGCAATTTTTAACAATCGCCTGAATTTGCAGCAAATTTTCTTTGACCGCCAAATGGAATTCATGTCGAAAAAGCAAATCTTCTGGGGGGTAACCTGTTAAAGCCAATTCTGGAAAAATAATGAGGTCATGATCTTCTTGTTTATTTTTTATGATTTCAATTATTTTATCCCGATTGAATGCCAAGGCGCCTACAGTAGGATTGATTTGAGCCATAAGAATTCGAAGCTTTTTTTGCATAATATTTAATCATCCTAAGAGAAATTTGGGGTAAATTATTACAAAGTAAGTTTAAATGAAAGATATAATTGTTAAATAGACTAAAAATTGCATAAAATAAACCCTTTTGCCCAGGTAAACTCAATATTATGTTAAATGATGCCTTATCAAAAATGCCAGAGGTCTTTGATGCAAAAATTTTGCTACGAGGACAAGAGTATTTTGCTAAAGGGCATGTTTTAAATCTGCGTTTTAGTGACGGTTTAGTTAAGGGGCGTGTTAAAGGTAGCTCCAGTCAAATTTATGATGTACACATGGATTTAAAAGCCTGGCCTGCCAAACCAGCCAAATGCACCTGTCCTTATCAATCCAATTGTAAGCATGCTGCCGCTTGTTTATTTGCCTTACATGATCGGGAACAAGGCGGAAGTAACTCACAATCACCAGACAGACTGGATAAACGTTTGGATAGCTGGTTAAAAAATCTGCGCGCGCAAGAGGCTATATTGAGTAAGCCCCAAGATATAACCCATCATTTAGTTTATCTTATTGAGCTAAGAATGAGTGGACATGAACATCGAGTAGTCGTTCGTTTAGCGCTCGCCAAGCTGTTAAAACGGGGAGGCTATGGTAAAAAAATTATATTTAACACATTAGCTGATTCTAAAAAACAATATTTTACTCCCGAGGATAATGAATTAGTCGCGCAACTTTTATTTAAATGTAATGTAACGGGTTGGTTTGATACGCTCATAATCCGTAATAGTGATTTATTAGCAAGAATTATTGCTTCCGGTCGCGCTTTTTTTATTGATAATGATGAGCATGCAATACAGATGGGGGAAGAGCTATCAGCCCAATGTAAATGGGTTTTATCGCCTAATGGCAATCAGCATTTATTATTAAAGCATGAAGATAAAACAATTAATCCTTTACTGCTGGATGAGAGCTGGTTTTTTGATTACGCTTCATACACCATCGGGCGTTTGCATACTTTATACCCTATAAAACAATTAAGCTACTTATTGGACGCACCACCTATTGCGTTAGAACAGGCTAAATTATTAGCAAACAAAATGGCTAAAACCTGTCCCGAATTTCCCGTGCCACAAATTTTTGAAAAACAGGAAAATCGCCGGATAACCCCTGTTCCTATATTAATTTTTGATGCGGTTACTCATGGGCAAGAAGAGGCTGATCTTTCCAGATGGGATGAATCCCAGGCCGATTTTTTAGCCAATGTTTTTTTTGAATATGGCCAGGTAAAAATTTCTTTTTCTGAAAAGGGAGAGAGTGTAGTCGCTCAAGAAGATGATGTTTTAATTCATTATGCCCGTGATAAAGCATTTGAAGCACAAAAACTAAGTGAGGTCCAAGAGTTACTTTCTTTGAGGCAGGCCAAACTTTGGGAAAAAGAGCAGTGGGGAAAAAATGCAGACTTTGTCTTGGAAGATATACATCATTCTGGTGAGCTGGATTTTCTTTATAATCAGGTTATTCCAATATTAGATAGTCACGGTTGGCAAATAGAATTTATTAGTTCGCTCTATCAAGAAGTTGTTAGTGCTGATGATGTAGAGTGGTATTCTGATATGCAAGAAAGTACCACAGACTTTTTTTCTTATCAGCTAGGTATCTTGATAGAAGGAAAACCGGTGAGTGTTGTGCCATTGGTAGCAGATTTAATCCAGCGTTATGGCGGCAATGATTTGGATATGCTTCCTGATGAGCAATTAGTAAAACTCTCTTTGGCAGATGGACGAGCCCTGCAAGTGGAAATGGGGCGCATTAAGCCCCTGGTTCGATTGTTACTGCAGTTTGGTATACGCCATATGAATGAAAATCAGCATTTGCAAATTAATAAATATCAACTTTTATTGATGCAAGAAGCGGAATTGGCTCTTGCCGCAACCAAGTCGCGTTGGCAAGGTGCTGAAGCATTACGCGATGAATTAAGAAAATTAATTCGACAAACAGATTTACCCGAAGTGGTTGTGCCACAAGGGCTACAGACACAATTAAGGGATTATCAGCGTGAGGGTTTAAATTGGTTGCAGTTTTTACGAGGAAATCGTTTTAGCGGTATTTTGGCAGATGATATGGGATTAGGTAAAACTGTTCAGACCTTGACTCATCTACAATATGAAAAAGAGCAAGGTCGTTTGAAGACTGCTTCATTAATTGTTGCACCAACTAGTCTGGTTGGAAATTGGGAGGCAGAAGCAAAGCGTTTTACTCCTGAATTGAAGGTACTTGTTTATCACGGTAGTGAGCGTCATCAGGATAATTTTGATGATTATCATTTAATCGTATCAACTTATGGTTTGATTCACCGAGATAAAGAAAAATTTATCAATTATTCTTTTTATTATCTCATTTTGGATGAAGCACAATTCATTAAGAATGCGCGCACCAAAACAACGCAAATAATTCAGCAACTACAAGCTGTGCATCGTTTATGTTTGACTGGTACACCATTGGAAAATCATTTAGGTGAACTTTGGTCTTTATTCCATTTTTTGATGCCAGGCTTATTAGGCGATGCAAAACAATTCAGGCTTTGGTTTAGAACACCGATTGAAAAATATGCGGATATAAATCGACGAGAAATTCTTATTAAACGTGTTAAGCCATTTATTTTACGTAGAACTAAAAACCAGGTTGTTAAAGAGTTACCGCCTAAAACTGAAATGACCCGCAACATAGAGATTATTGGCGCACAACGCGATTTGTATGAAGCAATCCGTATGAGTATGGAGAAAAAAGTTCGCGATGCCATTGTTAAGCAGGGTTTGGGTAAAAGCCATATTATTATCCTGGATGCTTTACTTAAATTGCGGCAAATATGCTGTGATCCACGTTTATTATCTCTGCCAGAAGCAGCTATTGCCCATGACACTTCAGCTA
>CAZTYT010000065.1:0-4441 GCA_964618245.1 uncultured Legionella sp.
AAAGTCCTACGCATTTGGCAGTAGCGCACGGTGGTTTTTTTAAAAAAAATCGGCCTATTCTGATAGCTGATTGTGAACACGCAGAAATTCATCAACCCGCTAATTTAGTCTCATATCCTGGTGGATTATTAATCTTTTTAGATAGACCTTTGTTCTTTAATTATCGAGGAGCTGTTTATGTTGGGGAGTTTGTCGAAGAGAAATGGTTTATTAAAAAGAATCCTCGTGACCAAGCTGCGTTATATTATCAAGTAACACATCCAGAAGAGGTAAGTGACTTGATTAGTTCATTTGCAGTTGCTAGCCGAAAAAATTGGATTAGACAACTGCTTGAAATGAAAATTACTATGGCGAATGGAAAAAAACATAAGTTATTAGTTACGGTTCGTGGGTCATGAATAAAACACAGAAAGGATTTATTTTTTTATTCACGTTGATTCTGACGATTGTAATCAGTTTGTTAATTGCCACTTCAATGCAGTATCTTTTACTTTTTGATAAAGCCGCTAATAGTCAACAACTTTTACGGCAAAGATTTTATGAATTAGAGCATGTTACTCTGGAACTCGCACAATCGATTCCATCCAAATGTATTTTGCATGAAGACGCGGCAAACAGTATTTTACAGAAGCTTATTCATCGGGAAGGATGTTTTTTCAAAACGAAAGGGGTTAATTATTATTACCTTATTGAAAATTTAGGAGCATTCCCTTGTTTGGTTACGCATTTGAATGGACGTAAAACGGCAACTTGGCATTATAGAATCTCTGTTATACAAGTCGATAGGAACTATCCTGCTGCTTTGTTGCAAATTCGTTTTATTACGGCGAGTCATCCATTAAATTGTTTATTCAGGGAGCATCTTGTTAAATTGGGAGTTAGCAGTTGGCGTTATTTTGCTTCCATTAAAGACTGGAAATAATATTTGCTGAGCTCGTCAATGGCAAAAATTAATGAGGCGGTGTGAGTGTGACATCAGACGCGGTTTTTAAATGATTGGTCACAGCAAAAAAAGAATCTTTCATGGAGGAAGTTCGGATTAGGCGACTTTTATCTATCTCATTTTTCGGTCGTTTATCCCTTGTAATAATTTTAGTAGAAGGTAAATGTCGTTTTAGTTTTTTAGACTGGCTTAGCAACTCTGCTTCTTTAAGCAAATCCCGAAAAGTTGGCAATGGTTTTAACTGTCTGATTTTGGCTTTTTTAAGATTTTTTTCAAATGCTTCAACTAATAAAGAAGAATCGTGAGTACTTACTCCTTTTGTAATTAAAATATCTTTCATTTCCTGATTTGAGAGAGGGGGGAGGGTAGTCGTAATTAAACGGCGAGCTAAAGCAGTGCTAGGTGCTCTGCGACCAGCCATAGTCACTGGATTTTGAGTGCCTATTACTAAAAATCCTGGCTTGTTAGGTCGCTTTTTATCTGGTGTGAAACCACTTAATAAATCATTGAGCAAACGTTCCATCATGGGTGAGCTATTGATTTCATCGACAACCACCACTGCTCCCTCATGAAATGCTTTTAACAATAAATCTTTTTTGTCTGATGGAGACAAGCTCACTGGCATGTGATAAAAAGCCTTGTCAGGTACTGGCTTGGTGGATTTGGGGTCATAGTCATGAACCTCTTGATAACCCTGGCTAATTAACGTGTGAGTGACCAGCTCACTTTTACCTATTCCTGGTTCCCCCTCAATGACGATTCCTCCTAATCCGCCATATCTTTGAGCTTCGTTACAGCCAGGGATACGGCGAAATTCGCGCAAATTTAGGAGGTCAATTAATTGCGCTCTTAAGGGTTCTCGCGAAGGAGTGATAAGAAAATCAGATGTTGGAAATTGATTGATTGAAGTTTTGGTGCGTAAAAGCGGTGTCCCTGGCGTAAATCGGCTATTAAACTCATTCTGGTAACGGACAGGAATTAAATCTTTAGCTATCTCATAAGTATAATGATGCGCTGCGATCAAACACTCATTGAACCCAGCTTGTTCTGAATGGGCATATGCGAGAACTTTTAAAGCCATCATTTGCAATTCACGTGGTGAAATCAATACTTCTTTGTCTGAACGGTCACAAATAAACCGATAAATCTCGAGCATTGGCGCGCACAGCTCCATTGCATTTTGATAATGAGGGGTATTTTCAAATACGGGTTTTAAAATAGATTCATAAATAAACTCCAAGGGCATGGGTTCAAAAACCAAAGCATTCCCATGACGTTGGAAGAAAGGCGATAATTGCCGTGCATCACCGTAGCTTAAGGGATTTCCAGCAAATATCACTTTGTGGTTGGCGTCTAAAGGATGATAAACACCACTAATCAGTATTGCTGGGGGATTATTAAATAATCCTTCAAATTCACTCCACTGATGAGGGCTTAAATTGGCTTCGTCAATAAATAGAATTTTTCGTTTCTTGGAAGAATCTTTTGCCCAATCCAGAATACGATTTTCCCCTTGATAAAGGGCGTCTTGATCATTCTGAAAATTTTTCTCAACAAAAGTCGACTTACCAGTTCCTGTTAAACCAGTTAAAAATACATAAGGTGTATGGGTTAAAATCTGATTGACTGCATTTAACCGATTTTGATTGAAGTCTTGCGCAATTTGTACGCTATTTGTGGCGTCAAAGTCTTTTAGATTAATTTTACCAGGTAAATGCAATAGACCAAGCCAGGCATCATCAGTACAAGTGGTTTGAGGGTAGATGCGTTGATGGGTTAAACGAGCCTGAAGTTGGCTTAAGGATTCGTTTTCCCATTGTTCAGGAGATAAAGTATCTAACTCGGTTGAGGTATAAGTTTTTGCAAGTACTTGGCGTTTATCTTGTTTATTTACCTGATGTTTGTGTCGGGGTAAATAATCTAAACAACTGGTTTGCTCGCTTAGGATAACCAGCTTGCTTTTGGCAGTCATCTCATTTTGTCGCTGCAATAAAAAGTTGGCTAATGAATCAGCAAGCTCTGGAGATATGGCTCCCTTTAAAAGCACTTTTTTATTTTCTTCTAAAGCGGTTAATATGGCTTTAGGAGATTCATGAAATTTAAAACGCAGCGTTTGTGGATCTTGTTCGCTATGGATATGCCATAATAAATCACTGCCGCTGCATTCCGATATTTCAATCACTTGCCAATCATTTTCACCGTTGACTAGTAAAGCTGCAGTAGTATCCACATCATTACTTTCAATGACTTGAGTGCTATCAGTAGCTTCCACTTGCCATTCTTGCCATAGAGAGGCTTCTTTTTTAATTCCCACGGCTTGCAAGGGAGGAGGCAAAACAATTGATGGAGCGCAGCTGCATTGCAATCGTACGTTGTATTTTTGGCAGGTATATAACACCATAGCCCATTCGTCTTCACTCAAATTGCGGGTGACGTGTACCTGTAAGCAATTATTGGCGTGTTGAGCAATTAATCCGACAACAGTGTCTAATGTTTGATTGATATTATCACATTCGTATTGCCGGAAAAATTGACCTAATTGTCCGGGATTAAGAGCATGTGTACTACTTACATTGTCATTAAAAGACACGTAGGGGCGTATATTTTCCCAATCGTAACCCTCACAGGGAATAAGCTTCAGATTATCAGGGATAAATAAACGCCCACCTTCATAATCAATAAACCCTCGCATCAGTGCTTGCTGCCAAAATAATTGGAATTTAGGATCATTCCATAATCCATTATGAATCGCTAAAGGCAGGCCCGTTTGTAAAGCATTAATAAGCTCACCCTCTTCAAAGACAAACCTGTCCTTATGTAAAACCCAACGGCCCAAAAGACGTTCTTGCCAATCAGGATAATGATATAAGTGAATATCATATTTTTTAGTTATTTGATCGGCATGAAGGAATGGTAAGGGGATCAATGAGTCTTCCCACTGTTTTCGTGTATAAGAAGTAGTTGATACTTTGTCAAACCGTGAGTAAAAATCTTCACCTTGATAAGCTGTGGGCTGATTAGGATTGATAAGCCCAATTATTTGGGTGGATTCTGGTAAATCAATCCCATCAGCTTTGGGTTTTTTATCTAATAACGTATTAAATCGTACTATATCATCTGCGCTAAAATTGGCGTAGTTGACTATAATCAATGGTTCATCATTTGGATGGGCCATGAGAAAATTATAAAAGGGTCCTCCAGGACCTTTCATTAGTTGGCCCTCACCATTTTCATAATGCATGTAGGGAGATGCACATACTAAATCATCAGGTGAGTTAATATAGTAAACTGGACGAGCTATCTTATGAGCATATTCTTCCAACAATAAACTTATCGCTTGAATGCCTTGAGAATGAGGAATTTCCAGTAGTTGTTTTTTCTGGCCATTTAATATTTGATAGCAGTAATCGTTAAGCGTAGGCTCTTCAATAGTTTTTTTCTTCCTGGGGGGAGTTTAAATTCTTGGGGGCAGTCAATTAGCTCTTGTCCCAGAGATTT
>CAZTYT010000065.1:4451-9860 GCA_964618245.1 uncultured Legionella sp.
GTCTTTTGCTAAAAGGGTTTTTAATATGGGGCAACGCAGGATTATTGGCAGAAGAATTGGCATCGGGTATCAGATTACAAGTTTTGACTAGATAATCTTTATATTGACTTTGTCTTGGTTCCGGAATGGCACTAATACTATCCAGAAGTTGCGTTGAAGCGAGTTGGGGATTATGGTGTATGAACTCTTGCAATAATTGCAGGGTATAGCCTATAGTCTGAGCATTTTGAAGTAATAAAATCCAGGATGGGATCCCACGTAGGTTGCGTAGTAACAATCCTTTATAGGCTTTTGGATCTAATTGATTTGCTGATGGAAGTTTTTTTAAAAGCTCAGGGTATTTCCCTAATACCAACAATCCACCTTCTCGGATAAATTTAACAGAATTATTCATCCCTAATGCATAGGCTGGATAAGAGCCTTCGACTTCAATTAAATCCCCCAGATGTACTCCGATTAACTCTGGTAATTCATCAGAACTACAAGAAATTGGATCAGTTTTGTTTTCTGGATCATAAATCTGATAGCGTTCTGTAGTAATATCATATGTTACAGCTATTGCATGCCAGGGATTAGAAAAGATATAAGATCCTGGCTGTTGGTTTAAAAAGTCTGCCAGATTATCCCCTAAATAGGTTTTTGAGGGTTGGGGTATTGCACCAAACTGATAATTATCAATGTATTGAATCAAAAGGTTAAAAATAGCAGGTAATGTACCTTGTTTTTGTAAGGTATCAAGTTCCCCATTCCATTGAGCAATCATATCAATGTAATGTATCAATGGTTGTTCTAAAAATAAGTGGGATAAAGCATTACAAACACCATCTTGAATGCTGGGTATAATTTCCAGACGTTGGTTAGTTAAAGTTAAGTATTGAGATAATTTTTCAATAATCATTGCCTGATTACGAAACTTCTCCTTTCCTTCGAAGCGAAATTGAAAATCTCTGGGACAAGGGCTAATTGTTGTATAATCTCGAAAATTGTGAGTAGAGCTTTCATTAGAATAGGGCTGATTAACCTGTTTTATTACCCAGTTTTTTCCTGGGGGGAGTTTAAATTCTTGGGGGCAGTCAATTAGCTCTATCTCTTGAAGATGAGGCATATGTTGTAATAGTTTCTCTAAAAAATCCTGTTTAAATTGGCAGCGAACTAATACGAGTTTTTCGAGTGAGGCAAAAGCCAAATCTTCAAAAAACTCAGCCTCATTGAGTTTATTAGGTGCAATTTTGTAATCAGCAAGTTTCAATTTTTTAAGATTTGGTGCTTTTTGCAGTAATTTTTTAAAACAAGAGTTTTTATTTAATAAACTCTTTTTAAAATCAGGAGTGCCGATAGCTAGATCTTCCAGAGATTGCAAATCTAAATCAGCAGTAAAGTCTTCTTCAAGCTCAATATAACTGCATCCAGTCAAATCAAGCTCCTTAAGATTAGAGGCTGCAGAAAGTATTTTTTGAATATTATGACCTGACAGAACAGACCATGTTGCGCAAAAAAACTCTAAAAAAGGCAAATTAATATTTTCATCAATTACGTTTCCTAGATAAGGGTATGCACTAAGATCAAGTACTTTTAAATTAGGTGTTTTCTTTAGCAACTCTTTTAGGATTGATGGTTGGATTTGAGATTCGCTTAGATAAAGTGTTTGAAGGGCGATTAAAGGATTATCCAAGAAAAAATCATCTAAGGGATTAGGGCATCTGGAGAGATTAAGAATCGTTAAATTAGGTGATTTTTCTAAGAGCTTTTTCAAGTTTGAATGGCTAATTGAAGAGCCTGTAAGACATAGTAACTGAAGGGATAGTGATTTAACCTCAGGAATCAAATCTTCTGTTAAAAGGGACATTTCCGGTAAATAAAGAAATTTTAGTTTTGGCGATTGCGCGAGAAGTTGTTGCAAAGTGGCTGCGTTAATCGAATGAGCCAAAAACCACTCCAAATTCTTTCCTAAAGCCTCTGCAAAGTTTTCTTTTAAATTGTGGCATTCTTCTAAATCTAAAATTTTCAACTGTGGCGCATGCATAAGCAAAGTTTGTAGGTTTTTACTACTAATATTACTATTACATAAATGTAACTCTTCTAAATGATCAAGATTCCAGGTTGTTGGGAACTGTTTATCCATTAATGTATTATTTTCAATACTTAAATAGTTAAGGCGGCTGGTAGAGTTAACGAACGTATTTATAACCTCAGAAGAGAGATTAAAATTTATTCTTAAGTGCTTTAGTGAATTGACTTCACTCCTAGTAAATCGCCATTCACCAGTCCTGAGCTCTCCTTTATTTAATAACTCGTGAGGGTTTAAGGCTGATAAAGAAAGATGAGATTTTGTATCCGCAACAACTTGGGCATGTGGAAAAACCGCTTGTAGTTCCAAAAGGATTTCATAAGCTGCGTTTGAAAAATAATCATATATAATTTTTTCAACAGGTGGGATGCTACGGGATAGCATTGTAAAGACAGCCTTTTTATTAATTACACGAATGAGATCAGATACTTTGATTGTGCGAAAAAAGGGGAGGGATCTTTGGTTTTCCAGGTATTCAAGCCAATAGCTATCAATGACATGAATATGTTCTGGAAGTAATTTTAGTTGCTTATAAGCCTTTTGTTTTATTGTTTCTGTAGAGCAAATGGAACGTTTCTCAGTAAGATCATGTAGTTTTATGTCGAATAAATCATCGGAAGGTAGCAGTGAAAAGCTATATTCGTTCCAGTAATAAATAGTGAAACCTTCACTCCTTAAATTTGAGAAAATTTCTTTGATTTTTTCTTTATATTCTAAACTCCAATGAGTGATGCGCCAGTCAGATAAAATTAAGGTTTTTTTCTGCCATTCTCCACCCATCTGAAATTTTTTCCGATACGGCTTGGATTTGACCAATTGATTAACATCAATCTGTCCCTCTGGATTATAGTTGTATATTACCTCTTCATTCTTTAAAAAATAATAAAACTCACTGGGGATTTTGGGGGTTTTCATCTAAAAACTTTATCTGGGGAACATAAAAAAAAAGATTTTACAGGGCTAAACTTAAGGCACCATTAACGAGAAGAGTATTTTTATTTGATTATTTATGTTACAATTTGATCTTAAAAAAATCCTTTTGGTTTATTGATGTTGACAAAAAAATCACAGAAAAATTATCAATGGATTGCAACTCTCTATTTTTTTCAGAGCATTCCTTTTATTACGGTGAGCTTAATAAGTACTTTAATGTACCAGCAACAAGGCATCAGTAATGCTAATGCAGCATTAATAACCAGTTTATTAATGATTCCTTGGGCTATTAAGCCGATATGGGCTCCTTTTCTTGAGCAAATCGCAACCAAGAAAAAATTAACAATATATACTCAGGGGATATTATCTTTAGTATTTGTTGTCTTAGCTCTAAGTATGCATAATTCTTACTTTCTTATCATAAGTTTATTCGCATTTTTTGCTTTAGCCTTTTTTTCTTCTGTGCATGACATTGTCTCAGACGGAGTTTATCTGCTTAATTTAACACAAACTGAGCAGCGCCAATATGTGGCGTGGCGTGGTTTTTTTTATCAAATGGGGCGTTTGGGCATTAAAGGAGGATTACTGATTTTATGCAGCTGGATAGCGATGAGTTATCAATTAGAGATTTGGCAATTATTTTTTGGTAGTTTATTTATCTGTTCTTTTTTGTTTACTTGTTATCATTATTTAAGTATTCCAGATGTCCCAATAAAAATAGAGTCTGAGCAAAGTGATTCAGGTACTATTTTTAAATCGTTATGCAGCAATTCGCAGTTATACCCTTTATTGGGTTTTGTTTTTTTATATAATTTCTCAGATGCACAAATACAGCGAGTTATTCCTCTATTTTTATTAGACCCTGATGGTTTAGCGCTTGACTTATCGCGAGTGGGGGAACTATATGGCGTCTCTGGTACTTTAGCATTGATGGCAGGTATTTTTATTTCTGGCTTAGTACTTAGTCGGTATACGATTGAATCATGCCTTAAGTATTTCACTCCATTGTTATTAATTGGTCACTTCAGTTTTTTGGCATTAGTTTGTTTTAAAACAAGTAATACTTTACTTTGTCTTATTATTTTCTTGAATCAGTTTATTTTTGGAATAGTTAATGGTGTATACATGGGATACCTTTTAGTAATAGCTAATAAAACAAATTACCCCATGTCAATGTATACCCTTTGTACCTCAGTCATGGCATTAAGCTATGTAATCTTTGGTTCTGTCAGTGGGTGGATAGAATGGTCATTAGGTTATACCTGTTTTTTTCTTTATATTTTTATAGCCAATCTTTTAATCATCCGTCTAACTTATCGTGTGGTAAATAAATATGCTTGATCGCCTGTTTGAGTTAGAAAATGCATTGGTTCAGGCTAGTACATTAGCAGATTGTGATCATGCTTTAGAGGGCTATCTTAATAAAAGAGGTGTAACCACTTTTTCTTTTACCTACTATGCCTATCACCCTCATGCAGCAAATCGTTTGAAATATCATATGTGCTCAGCGAATTTTCGCGTTTGGCATGAGCATTATTTAGCGGAACATTATAATAATATTGATAGTACTTTAAGTTTTGCTTATCAAAATCATTTGCCTATTTATTGGGATTTGCAAAAACAATTAGCCCAAGCAACTAGTGATTCTGAGCGAAAAATGAGAATGGATTCGCTGGCTTTTGGTGCGGTAGCAGGTTTATCGATTCCGATTCATGGCCCTTATAATAACTTTGCTACGCTTTTATTAGTCCAAATGCAAAATCAAGAGCTGCATCTGAAGGATAGTCAGATGCAATACGAGTATTTTTTAGTTGCTCACCATTATTATCATTACATCCAATCTCACTTGTTAGACGAAGTAAGTGAAAAAGATGCTTTTCATTTAACACAACGGGAAATTCAATGTTTAACCCTTATTGCCAAGCAGTATTCAGTCAAGCAGATGGCACAAACACTAGAGTTAAGTGAGAGAACCATCAATTTCCATATTCAAAAAATCAATAAAAAATTAGGAGCTAAAAATAAATATCAGTCTTTGACCAAAGCTTTGGAGTACCAACTATTAACGCTGTAACCCCCTGTCATAAATGACAGTGGTTTGTGTTGATTCGAAAAGATTAAAATCGATCTAATTGTCTATTGGAGAATCAACATGACCCGTTTTAAGAAAGCTTGTTCGTCAGCAGTTTTTATTGCCACTTTACTTCCCATGTCAGCAAATGCCTCTTTAACGTTATACACCACCAGTTGGTCGATGTATGGGCAAAGCCCGTATGAATATGATGGTGCCTATAAAAATGGCCAACCGTATGGGAAGTTAACCTATGTATCGAACCCCGCAATGGTCGAACAGTTTAATCGAGCAGATGTATTAGCCTGGGGATTTTTACAGGTATGGAATAGTAAAG
>CAZTYT010000066.1:0-9856 GCA_964618245.1 uncultured Legionella sp.
CAATACCTAGCATGCCACGCTCATCCATTTGTACCGCATAATCCGCAGGTTCTGGTAATTGCAATTCTTGTAGTAATAAACCGCCATTAGCATTGGGATTTGCACTCATGCGCTTTTCATTTTCTGGTGCCATTGCTGCCAAATCCGGAAGTAATTGCCCTTCCTCATCAAAAAGAGTTTCTGGCTGATAGCTGTTAAGCCATTGTTCTAAAATTTTTAAATGCGCAGGGTTAGTAGCACAATCGGCAATCGGCACTTGATGCGCATGAAAACTCCCGGCTATTTTGACCCCATCCACTTGTTTGGGTCCTGTCCATCCTTTAGGTGTTTTGAGGATTATCATTGGCCAACAAGGGCGTGTAGTCACCTGATTATCGCGAGCATTATGTTGAATCAGCCTAATTTGCTCAATGGCCTTCTCCAGCACCCTGGCCATTTGTTCATGCATTAGTTCAGGCTCTTCGCCTTCAACCCAATAAGGTGTCCAACCATAGCCAACCAATAGTTGCTCTAACTCTTCTTTGGGGATACGTGCCAAAACCGTTGGATTCGCGATTTTATAACCATTTAAATGCAGGATAGGTAGTACAGCGCCATCACTTACCGGGCATAAAAATTTATTGGCATGCCATGCCGTTGCCAGTGGGCCCGTTTCAGCCTCACCATCACCTACCACACAGGCAACGATTAAATCAGGATTATCAAAGACCGCACCAAAAGCATGGCTTAAAGAATACCCAAGTTCGCCACCTTCATGGATCGATCCTGGACATTCAGGAGACGCATGGCTAGGAATTCCACCAGGAAATGAGAACTGTGCAAATAATTTGCGTATACCTTCTTCATTGCGGGTAATATGCGGATACACTTCACTATAAGTACCCTCAAGATAGGCATTAGCTACCACTGCCGGACCACCATGCCCTGGCCCTGCGATATACAGCATATTCAAATCATATTTTTTAATAATCTGGTTTAAATGGACATAGATAAAATTTTGCCCTGGTGTAGTACCCCAATGCCCTAAAAGGCGAGGCTTAATATCAGAAAAAATTAATTCTCTTTTCAATAAAGGATTATCGCGTAAATAAATTTGCCCAACAGATAAATAGTTGGCTGCACGCCAATACCTATCTATTTTATCCAGCAAATCTTGCGTAAGCATGGTTTTTTCCATAGGAAACCTGATTGATAAAATAGTTATGGTGTTGAATGCTATCAAAGTGCCTTCCATAGCACTATTGTTTTTTCTTTTATCAATAACTTTCAGGCATTAATATCCATTAACAATTAAATGTTAGTTTCAAAGAGAAGGAATCACGAGATGCCTTATTGTCCCCATGAATGATATTCTGGTTTCCAATGATATCTATAGTTTGATTCTGTACAAAAACGTGAGCAAAGCTGCCATCAATAATAATATTTTTAAAAATTTCATATCCCATGGAGGCGCCCAATATAAAACTATCACCATTGGATATTTGGTAGTGGCCATTCCCTGGAGCCTGATTATAATTACCAGCAAATCGGACCACCCACTTGGATGTCATACGATAGTGGCTACCAAGCGTTAAAAGCCAGGCGTCGCGTAAATGATAGGGAAGCGCTGCATCCACAATAATTGGTTGAGAATTTATTTTTGTAGCAAGACCATGAATATCCACTTCATTAAATCGACTCCATTGAATGCGTTGAATAGTGCCAATAAACCCGAGTTTAGTGGTCACAAACTGGTTAAAGGAAAGCACTATTCTTGCCGGAGTCCAAAAGTTAAAATAATAATGGTTGGAAATAACTGCTGGATTATCTTCAAAAACACTTTTTCCAGAAAATCGATAGGTCACCGCACTGCGATAATTTAATCCAATCAAGGTGGCACGACTTGGCTTTAGTAATAAACCTGCGTCGCCCCCCCAAACCGGAACTACTTGCTTCATTGCGACTTTGCGCATCAGGAATATTTAAGCTGGGAAATCCCAAAATAGGCTGTAAAAGAAAATTGGCATATGAAAAAGATACGCCAGCGCCTAAAGACAAAACGTCATTCAGTTTAAATCCCATTGCGGGAACCAAATCAATATCACGAATATTATTACTCGGTTGGGCGTAGCGAAGGATTGAATCCTCTTCCATATTGCGATTAAAAAAATTAGACACAACAGCCAACCCCAAAGTCATTTTATCAGTAGCCGGGGCACCTAAATAAAAAGACGGTAAATAATAATTTGTTTGTGTCGATGCGCTGCCCTCTTGGGTAAAACCTGTCTTTGCCTGTATGGCTTGGCCAGTAAATTGGGTATGTGAAATAGCGATTGAACCTAGCCCAATGAATTGGTAATGCGTTAATAAGGTTAAAGCTGCAGGATTATAATAGGCTGCCGTCGCATCATTTACTACCGCCGTACCAATCGTAGACTCAATAAAAGAAGCGTGAAGCGTTAAAGGAAAGACTAACCACAAAAAAAAGAAATTTCGAATTCTTATCATCCATCCATCCCAAGACCAAATAGGATTCCCATTTGAATCATCAGCAGCAACCAGTTATTTATATCATAATCCGAATGTCACTGTCACAAACCCTGCAACTTCTGTTTTCTAGTCCCTTAGAAAATTTACCCCCTGTTTAAACAGGTAAAAATAATATTAAAATTTAATCTATTTATTTGGACTAAAAGGAGGTAATTTGTTTAATCGGTGAAATTATCCTGCCATCGGTTCGAGCACACCATCATGAATCAAATAGGATGAGTTAATTTGTAGCGATGACAAAAAATCAGCATCGTGGGATACCACAAGCAATACGCCTGGATAAAGTTTTAATACTTGAATAACATGTTCTTTAGTTTCCAAATCCAAATTATTAGTTATTTCATCCAGGATAAGTAATTTGGGTGGCTGCGCAGCAATACAACATAAGGAAAGCCTGGCTTTTTCTCCTCCAGACAAGTTTGAAACTGTGACATTAATTTCTTCATTTTTACGAAATAAAAAATCATTCAAATGCTTTCTAATTTTGGCATGTGGCCAATTTGGCGCACAATCCTGGATAATTTCTAATACCGTTTTCTGAGCGTTCAATGTTGAATAATGCTGATCAAGATAACCAATTGCATCTCGCCTTAATACCTGCCACTCCCCTGTTTTAACCACGGCCGTATCGCCCAAAATAGCCCGGAGCAAAGTTGATTTTCCAGATCCGTTATCACCCAAAATAGCTATTCTGTCACCAGCACTAATGGATAAATTAATCCCGGTTAACAAAGGAGCATCAAATCCTATGCTACCGTCATTAATAGACACCAGCACTCTTCCACTTTCACTAGCAGAAATTGAAAATGTCGGCTTTATTCGCTCAGGAAGGCGTAAGGATGTCATCTGTTCTGCCAACAATTGACTTTTCTGATGAATTGCACTTTTCTTACGATTAAATATTTCATTAGCCCGGGCCATTTTGCTGGAAGCAACAATGGTTGGCCATTTTTTGTTTTTAATCTTTTTTTCACCCCCTAAACGGCTTTGCTTGGCACGTGCCTGCTCTTTCATTAAAGCATGGTGCATGTCTTTTTTCTGGCGCGCTAATTGCGAAAGCTCTTGTTCAATTGCTTGATATTGAATTGCCAACTCGTGCTGATAATCATCATATGAGCCAGTAAATACACGAACTTTGCTTTGGTCAATATGCCAAATAATATCAATAGCATGACGTAACAACTCCACATCGTGGGTTACCACTATGAGTGTTTTCGAAAATGAGCGTAACATACGCATAAGAGAACTACGATTTTTCTGATCAAGATGATTAGTCGGCTCATCCAATAATAAAACATCGGGTGAGATAGTTAATGCTTGTGTTAATTTTTCATTAAAACGCTGCCCTCCGCTTAAAGAGTCAAGTTGTGCTATTAATTGGGGAACATAACCAATGACCAAATCATGGGGTAGAATCAGCTCACCATCAGTTGGTTCAATCAGCCCTTGCAGCATTTGTAATAAAGTGGATTTGCCACACCCATTTTGCCCGATGATCGCAATACGTTGACCAGCGGCAATTGTCTCATTTAAGTGTTCAAAGCAAAGTTTATGAGGAAGCGAAAAACGAACGCTTTTAAATTGAATTGGCTTATGAGTCATATCAGTTTCTCTTAAGTTGGGCGGTTGTGTATGAAAATAAAAAACCAGACCGGTTTTTTACCAATGCCCAAGTGTCTGGGCGAACTTAAGAAATGATATTCACGACTCGATAAACTCTCAAAAGATAGAAATTGGTTAAATTATGCCTATATATTATTCAGGGATCAAGTCTTTAGTCATCAGATAATTAGGAAATATTACCCCGCCTATTTTTTTAGCCTGTTTTGTTTGAGTGACATAACCTTGTTTTTCAAAAAAAAGCTTTCGCGGTAATGCTTACCTCGGAAAATAATTTTTTAATTCCCAATTCTCTGGCTTTATTTTCACGAATTTGCAGTAAAGCCTTTCCTACACCTTGGCGTTGATAATTATAGTGAACATAGCCTCTATTTAAATAACCATTTTTTTCCAAATCCGAAAACCCTATTATTTTGTTGTCTTCTTTGTTAATTGCGACAAATGAATAATTCTCTTTCAGAGAAACTCTCCATTGTGATATGTCAGGGATTTTAGGTGCCCATAAATTAACTTGCTCTTCAGTATAATCACGGCGATTCACATAGTGTACTGTATCATAAAATAATTGATAAATTTCTACCTCATCACCTAGCTCAAATTCTCTGATGTAAAACATTTATGTTACCCTACAAAAATCAATAGAGTCGAACTCTTTTGGTCTATAAAACAATTATTAATAATTACTCCAACTGCCCCTTATATTCTTGCATTAAAGCAGCATCTAAATAGGGATAACTGAATTTAAAGCCTGATTCAGTCAGCCGCTTTGGTCTTACTTTTTGTCCTTTTAGAAGCAGGTACTCACCCATTTCACCAAATAAAATCTTAACCACAGGAGCGGGTAACTTTAGGAAAAGTGGACGTTTCAATACTCTGGCAAACTCGATGGCAAATTCCTTTTGTGATACAGGATTAGGAGACGTAATATTAATTGGTCCAGTAAGGTCAGGCCGTTCAAGCAAAAAAAGAACCGCATTCACCAGGTCCTTGTAATGAACCCAAGAAATAACTTGTTGTCCACTGCCAAGAATAGTTCCCAAGCCCAACCGGAAAGGCAATTCCAACTTCTTTAGCATCCCCTCTCCTTTTTTTAAAACCACCCCAAAACGTAGCGTGGTCACGTGGATGCCTTTATCAACTGCTGGCCTTAGTGATTGCTCCCAAGCCAGGCCAATTTGCTTTAAAAAGTCATTTGTTGGACTAACAGTAATTTGGCTGTCTTCATCAAACACATCATTATTAACATATTCTGCACCATAAATACCAACCGCATTAGCACAAAAATAACGCGGGGAAGCCTCTTGCTTAATTAGCCATTCAATTAATTGGGTATTCGTTAATGTACGCGATTCGATTAATTCTTTTTTTACGGCATTAGTCCATCTTTTAGCACCAATATTAGCACCTGATAAGTTAATGATGACCTCAAATTGTTTTGCATCCTGATCATGAAGCTTATCCCAGGTTATTTTATGGATTGATTGATTGGGAAAGCATTGTTCCAAACGATTTTTTTCTCGTCCAAGAACTGTTAGTGTATGCTGCTGTTGCAAGGCGCTGATCAGCGCTTTGCCAATAAAACCTGAACCACCCGCGATTAAAATATTCATCAGTTTCCTGCCCTAATTAACATGAATAGGTTCTCTTTCGATTGATTTAACTGGAGAAAATTGAACTATTGGAAATCATCAAAAAATCTTTTTCCGAATTCATTAAATTTTTAACTTCTTATCATATATAGAATTTAAATAGAGGGGAAACGTTTTAACCACTCTCAGTTACGTTTACAGCCCCTTAATAAACAGTAATTGCACAACAAAGCGAATACTGGACTCTGTTCGAATTGCATCGGGTTTTTTCGCATTATAAAAATATTGCAAATTTAAATTCATGGCTTGGGAACCAAGAAGAAAAGTACGCCCAACTCCACCACCAAAAGGGACTGTCCAACGTTGGTGCGCAGCCTGCCGCCAATTCGAAGTAATGATAGGGGCAGAGGTTAAATACCAACCTTTGGTTAAATTGTAATTAATGAAATATTGAAAAGATAAAAAACTAACACTGGTGCGGTTTCTATCGCCTGCAAATGACCACAAATTACTAGCAATAAATCCGCTGACCCATTTGCCGCTATTAATAACTAAAACCGTGGCAGGGCCCGTAGACCATTTCCCTGTACCTAAAAGGGGATGATTAGCTGTAGGTATAAGGAAGGTTGGCCCCAATCCCCAAATAACTTTCTTGGTTTTGCGAGGGACAACTAAAAAAGAAGGATTTAACTCACCAATACCATCATGTGTGCGTGCAGAAAGAATTTCTGGCTGGTGTCGCACCGGGAGAATTGTACGGGTAATCAAATTAAAGTGGGAAGTCAGTTCAAAAGGGATGATGGGTTGAATATTAAGAATATTTTGTGTGCGATTATAAGCATTGTAATTAAAATAGGAGTTATTTTGAAAAGGAATAGAAAAAATATCCGCCACTGGATTTTGCGCTAACTTTGCTAAATACTCATCTTCACGGGATACATGAGGGTTAGTTGCCCAGCTCCATTTCATTAAAACCAGACCGGTAAAAACCAAAATTTTTAATTGATTTAATCGCAAACTTCATCCTTAAATTGCACTAGTTCTTATTTTCAATTGGAACATAAACCTGAACCCACAAGCATGAGCAATAATTATCTTAAAATCAATAGAGCAATGCAATGAATTCAGATTTTATGAGCGAAGTTAAATCTCTGAAATGATCTAGCGTAGGCCAATGCCATTTCGCAGGCAGTGACCATCAAGCGCTGCCTGAACCTGGAGTTTGCAAAAACAAGGTCATTTTTCCTGATCAATTAGCTAATCTGCGGCTTTTTTAACGCATCGATTTCCGCAAGCCGTAGCTATACAACTTTGATCCACACCACAATCATCGTCTTTAGAACATTGTTCCCAACAAGATGCACAATCTTGAGGGCAATTAGCTGCTACTAATTGTGGGCTTATGTTACCAGTTATTGCAGCTTCTGAAGATGCAATAACTGGCATGGTAAAACCAATAATCAGAAAAACGCTTAGCTGTAATATCTTCATTTTACATCCTTTTAAAATTACTGAGACATGCAACTATCTCGAGTATTGCTACAGCCTTGGATGCAAGGTTGATATTGCTCTTTACAGTAAGATTCTTCATTATTATTTGATGTACATTGATTATATTGGCTTTCACATGAGCTCATACAATAGTCATAGCTTTTATCGCAATCTGCATAGCTTACATTCATCCAGCCGAAAACCAGAGCGCTGATTACTGAAACCTGTAATTTTTTCATTTACTCATCTCCTTTCTGTCGAGATTAGAAAAAATGATCATGTGTTTATCCTTACATGATGCGAGACAAAAATTAAATTTGATTGTCTATTTCATTAAGTTTAGCAGGAAAATAATCGCTCTGTTTTTCTGTAGCTTGCTGAGGTTGTTTATTCTGATACTCATTGTTCTTTTGCAGTAACAAATGGAAATATTCCCATACTCACGATACACAAGCTCATATAGGCTATTGGTAATAATAGTGGGTTCATTGAGAATGAACTGATACTTAAGACGACCAATGTTGCTAATCCTATATTAATGAAATTCATTACCGCAGCGCCATGGGCTTTATCACTGACATAGCTCATCGCTATCGTAGAAGCATTCGCCAGAATAAAACACAAACCGAAATAAATAATAACCATAGGAAAAAATAACGAAACAAATATCGGAAAATGCAAAAAGATCGCTACAAACATTAGTACTGTGCCAGCACTGGCTATTAGTATTCCTACCTGAATGATTAACTTAAGGGGGTATCTTTTTGCAAGTCTTGCACTGACGATTGAACCTAGGAGAAGCCCCATAGGCAGAAAAAGATTAGCTAGCCCATATTCGGAACTGGTTAACCCAAAACTGTTTATAGCAATAAAAGGAGCGACAGCAGCAAAAACATAAACAAAACAGGTTGAACTACCCATCAACAACCCACCAGTAATTAATTGTATATTTTTGAACTGGTTATGATAACTCCGCAGTAAATAATTTATTTTAAGCGCGTTTAAACTTAATATTTTTTGCGTTTCCGGTAAGCGAGAAACAAAAAACAGTAGCATGAGTCCATAAATAGCTCCAGCATAAAAACAACTTGTCCACCCATAATGCGTATTTAAAATTCCACCCAGAGCCACTCCTAAGCCTGGTGTAATTGCAAAGGCAAGCATTAAATAAGATATTTTTTGACTGGCAATTTGCGGCTCATAACATTCATTAATCAAGGTGAACGTCATTTTTAATCCTACACCAGATCCTAACGCCAGCATAAATCGTGCAACAACCAATAACCAGTATTCATGAATCACACCTGCCAATACACATAATAAACTGCTTGTAATTTGTAAAATAATACCCGTATAAAGCGCAGGTTTTCGACCAAATCGATTGGCAATGGGGCTATATACAAGTTGCCCCAATGCATACCCCACTAAAAACCATGTAATTGTTTGCTGAGCAGCATCTTCACTAATTTGAAAAAAAGAAGCGATGTTTGGTAAAGCAGGTGTAAATAATACAGCATTGACTGAGGCAAATGAAATTAATAAAAGTAATGTAAAAAATGGAAGTCTGATCGACATGTGCTTACCCCTTTTTTCCTTATGACGTATAAAACGACAGTATAATCGTTGACAAAATATCAAACTATGGCAAATTAAATCAAAAACCATTAACCAAATTGCAACAATAAGGTAGAAAATGAGTAAACTCGAACGCATCAATTCTTTCATAGCTGTTGTAGAACAAAATGGCTTTGCTGCGGCAGCGAGAAAACAAGGTGTTTCAACTGCAGCAATGAGCAGACAGGTTGCTCGTCTGGAGGCTGATCTAAAAGTGGAGCTATTACAACGTACAACTCGACAGATAGCTTTAACAGCAATAGGGGCAGAATATTACCAACAGGCCAAAAAAGCACTGGCAGATTTAGTGGAAGCGGAAATAGCTATTTCGAACAGCCTAGATGAACCCACAGGTATACTAAACGTGACCAGTAACCGATATTTTGCCATTAAGTACCTGATTCCCCGATTACCAGAGTTCACGGCGCATTACCCTAAGCTACAAGTTAAAATTGAGTTAGCAGAGCGTTTTCCTGACTTAACAAAAGAAAATATTGATTTACTTTTTGGTGTATCAATGGAAGGACCTTTAGCACTGGTTCGCCGCCAAGTTGCTACAACACGATACGTTCTTTGTGCATCGCCTTCTTATTTAGAAAAACATGGAGAACCTCGCCGACCTACCGACTTGCGAAAGCATAATTACATTACTCACAGCATGCGCAAGCCTGATAATGTTATAATCCTGGGCAATAATACGGAAATTTATGTCGAGCCTATGTTATGGTTGAATGACAGTCGTGCAATGTGTGAATGTGCAATTCAAGGCATGGGTATTGTGAGACTACATGATTATATAGTAGCAGACGCTTTAGCAAATGGAAGCCTAATTGAGATTCTCCCCGAGTATTGTGCACGCAACCAACCAATTTATTTATACTACCAACAAAGCCGATACCTGCAGCCTAAAATTAGACGATTTATTGATTTTTATACTTCCTAATGAAGGGTGGCCCTCACTCCATTAATTTCAGGATTTATATTATCAATAAAGGACTAATGAGAAATTGTAG
>CAZTYT010000067.1:0-9834 GCA_964618245.1 uncultured Legionella sp.
AGGTGGAGTGCAAAATGGTCTAAATGCCGCCAAGCTTTTTGCTTTAGGCGCCACCACAGTAGGCTATGCCAAACCAATGTTGGAAGCGGCTTTAGAATCTGCTGAACAAGTTTATCAACGCATGCTTACCATTGAATATGAACTTAAAGTAGCGATGTTTTGCACCGGAAGCCGTACTTTAAGAGAGTTAACACAAAAAATAATGAAATAGATATTACTTTTGACTGAAATTATTTAGAATACGATATTGCTTTTAATAAAAGCATCATGACTTTATAATGACCAAAAAATATCGGACACTAGAATGCTCTCATCACCAACTAACACCACCTCAGGATTAACCACTGAACCCATAGAAGCAGCTTATCTATTTACGGGAAAACTGGATAGTCCAGAGATTGTTTTTAAAAATGGCCTGGAGCCCAAAGAATTGTGTCCTCCCAGAATTGAAAAAGGGGAATCATATGGCTTAGTTGCTGCTACATCTGAGCTTACTATTGCTATCGGTTTTGCAAATATGCGTGCGGCAGAAGCAGGATCAAAGACACAGTTATTATACGTTTATATTTTTTGTGCTGATGAAGGATATCCTGTTTACAAAACTCATACGGATTTGAGTTCAGAAAGTCAACAACTTCAAGTTAAAGAAACCAAGGAATATGCATTTAACTGCATAAAGTCATCCCAAATTATGGGTGCTTTGGTCTTAAAATCGAATCAAAATCGTCTGCATCATAACTACTATAAACAATTAAAAACTTATGATGCTTGCGATCATATTGTATTTGATTATGTGGAAAATCTAAATTGCTCATTAAGCCACAACCTTCAAAAAACAGTTTTCTTCCAGATGATGCAATATGTTCAAGCAGGCTATATTAGCATTCACCCGCTGCATTTTTTTCATTTTGATTGTTTTGATACTAATATAGAAAAAATAAGGTTTTGGAAGGGACAGATAGAACTAAAAATACTTAATTTTTATAAACATATCCAAATGCAAATTAACGACCTGCTTCAAGATGCGCTATGCCCTGACCTAGGTGCTGAAAAATACACCTTATGCATCTCGATTAATTTTACTCACTATAGGTTAAATATATTTAAGTTTGAAAAAATAAAAGATATATTTATTGGATTATTGGTGCAACAAGACAAAAATAAGCAAGAACTACTTGAGACATTATCAAGGTGTATTCATCTTTGGTATTTACAATACTATGCCCCAGATATTCATTCACAAGTAGCAAATACTAAAAGTGTAACTCTAAAAAATTCTACGCAAAAAAGTAATCTAGTTCGTGTTGATGAGAATGATTTTCTTGCACGAATGGAGCTTGCTTTACTAATCGCTCCATTACGCGCAATAGCTAACCATCCTAAAGGATCTAAAAAAGTTGCTGCAGGTTCTCCAGGCGGAGAACCTGGAAAAAATGGCACTATTATTTGCTTAGAAGATGATATTCAGGACCTTACACATAAAATAATTGTACGACAAAATAACTTACATTTTTTCAAAGACTCAACGACAGAAAATGCTCATGCTTCTTCTCATAAAAAAATGTTAACGCTTAATTCTCAAAGCTTAAATTCTTACAAAAAAATTTGCTTTTTTGCAAATATGAAAGAATCAAAGGATGCCAGTGGATATATTCTTCTTCATCCTAATCATAGCAGATTTAGCGGGTGTGGATAGTTGGGCCAAAGCCCAACCTAGGTTTATTTCTTGATCTTAAAATTCTATTATTGAGCCAGCTTTTTTCTTTGCTGCCATACATTTTGTAGCATAGCGAATAAAACTCCTGCCAATACGCCAGAAACCAAACCAACCATGAGCATTAATTTTTTCTTGGGAAAAATAGCTGCTGTAGGAATATCAATGGCCCCTTCCTGATGAAAAACTGATATTTTACTCGTATCGACTTTAAGTGTTTTATAAAACTCCAATTTGGCCTGAAGCGCACGCAGGTTAGGGATAAAAGCATCATCTGATTGACGGGCACTTAAACTTTCTATTTCTGCTTGCATCATTTCCGTGCTTACTGGAGCAGATCCATTGTTCGCATCATTCATTACTGCTGGCTCATCTTCCCAAAATGGGGCTTTGGCACTAGCCAATTGTACTAGGCGTACCTTTTCTTTAAGTTGCGTGATCCTATCCAGGCGTTGTGCTTTTGCCATATTACGGGCAATATTAATTTGCTGCTGTAAACTTTCCATGACAACTTGATTTTGTTGCTCCATGTCATTTAACAAAATAGAGAGCGTCTTTTCTTTAACCAACTCCGTAAATTGCTGTAACCAGATAGTTGTTTGTTTCGCATCCGTACCCCGAATGGCTACAGTGTATTTCGCAAATCGCTCCCCAGGACCGATAGGATTAGGTACCACTGCGAAGTTTTTGGTAAAAGCGGCATAAAGCGATGTGCCAGAATGACTTGTTTTGATGCGTTCACCTAAAGAAGGCAGATAAAATCGTTTAAAAAACTCTTCTTTTACTGCCTCAGAAAGTAATTCATTATAAAAAATAGGGTAAATATAATTTACCGTCATCGGCTTAACCGGAGACTTATCCCAAGAGCGTCCTTGATTAAGCCCCGCTATATCCCCTGCGGTAGCAGGAGCCAATTTTATTTTGGCTTCATATATTGGATGGCTAAAAAAGATAGCAGCTATTGCAATCGTCATTCCTAAAATAGCACTTAAACTAATTAACAATTTGTTACGATAAATTAAGTGGAATAACTCATTTAAATTCATGTCATGACTCTGAACGCATCCTGTTTGCACTTTGGTACTCCTTTGGAGATTTTTTGATTAACAAATAACTTGCTGGATACTAAATATTAATAATAATTTTGTCAAAGTATAATAAAGAATGATCACATGAATTGACAAGAAAAAAAAAATTACGTATTGTCCTCCTTTGTACCAATTTTCCCATCAATAAAAGCAAGTCAGGATCTCACTGTGAGTTTTAAAAAAAATCTAATTGCTAATTATGCCAGTCAGATTTACATGACATTAGCAGGAGTGCTTGTTTTGCCCTTGTACTTAAAATACATGGGTGCAGAAGCCTATGGTTTAGTTGGGTTTTTTGCCACGTTGCAAAATTGGTTCAATATTCTGGATTTAGGCCTAAGCCCCAGTATTTCACGAGAAACTACTCGCATGCGAGCAGGGGCACTAAGCATCACAGGATATCGTGAATTGTTACGCGCCCTGCAATGTTTGTTTTTTATCATTATGATTGCTGGAACAGGAACTTTATTTTTTCTGGCTCCCTACCTTGCCCATTCCTGGTTAAATGCACAAACCTTATCAACCCAGGAAATACAAATTTCTATTCAATTAATGGCGGCGAGCATTGGTCTACGCTGGATGTGCAGCTTATATCGCGCAACTGTCATCGGCGCTGAACAATTTGTTTGGTTAGGCTATTATACCTGGGGATTTACTACCTTACGCTATCTGGGTGTATTAGCCGTATTAATTTATGTTGGCACAACCCCTTTACTGTTTTTTGCTTATCAAATTATCATCTCTTTCCTGGAGCTAATTTTACTTGCTCCCAAAGCAATAAAGGACTTTCCCAAACCGCCAGCAACTCAAAATCCGGCCTGGAAATTATCTACCTTATTTATTGCCATACGGTCAATTATGCCATTTGCATTAAGCATATCCTTAACTTCAACTATATGGATATTAATAACCCAAACTGACAAATTAATCCTCTCAAAATTATTGTCACTTACGGAATATGGTTATTTTACCTTGGGAGTACTTGCTGCCAGTGGCGTTACCTTATTCAGTGCTCCTTTTAGCATGGTGCTAATGCCACGTATGGCCAAACTGAATGCTGAAGGTGATGAAAAAAGTTTACTTACGCTCTATCGCCATGCAACCAAGTATGTCGCAGCGATTACCATTCCAGCGTGTATTATTTTGGCTTTTTTTCCAGAACAAGTCTTATGGATTTGGACTGGCAATATGGATATAGCCAAAGCAACAGCCCCTGTTTTGCGCCTGTATGCCTTAGGCAATGCTGCCCTTGCTTTCGCCACTTTTCCCTATTACTTGCAATATGCCCATGGTAACCTGCGTTTACATGTCATTGGTAATACTATTTTTGCAGCCATCCTTATTCCGGCTATTATTAATGCCACTCGAAATTATGGCATGGTTGGTGCAGCCTGGGTATGGCTAATCGCTAATAGTTTATTTTTTATCATTTGGACTGCTTTTGTCCATCAACGCTTTCTTAAAAATAACCATTGGCGCTGGTTGTTTATGGATATTATGCCCACATTTTTTATTTCCGTGGGAATAATCCTTACGCTCAGATACTTTTTTAGCCTCCCTAATGATCGCTTAGGCTGGAGCTTACAAATTGGCCTTATTGCGGTCATTGCGGCAACGTTTAATTTATTTTGCCTCAAAGCCCCTGTTTGGTTGCGTCTACGCGTACTGGAAACTGCGAATAAATCATAAGGGTAGGCTGAGTTATTTTGCCTCATAGCCATTGACTGAAACTAAACACTTTTCTTGTGGCGCTAGAAGAAATCCCGTCACTGTACTCGTCGCCATGATAGTTTAGAGTTTGCAAATAAATTACCGCTTAGCGCATCCCCCTCTTTAAGGATGGGGACTTGGTTTATCTTCCGGCTCCTCTTGAGGCTCTACCCGCATTTCATGAAGAGTTTCTCGCATGGTTTTAGTTTTGTTAATGGAAGCGGCGGCAAATTGGGCAGGAAGCGACTCCTGCTCTTCTTTAGCCATAGCCTCTACTTCAGCTCGATGCTCATTGATAGCTGCCTCATTATAACAACCAGCCCCTAGATCATCTTCTGTTATCGCTCCATAACTAAACGTGGACTTTAAGGCACCATAAGTCAAATGAGCCATTTCACCTACTTTGGCTGCTGCAGCTTGTCGTCTTATATCCCCTGCCAAAGGCTCTTCTATATCTGCATGCTCTGTAACTTCTTTAGCTTCAACCATGAGCTCGTCTTTTTCTACTCTAAATGAATGAGAGATCAATAACTCTGCCGCTAAATCTGCTCCTGGATCAAAAGGATTTCTTACAAGACGTTGCTGGGTCAAAAAAAGTGCCAATTCTTCATCTCTTAAATCGACATTATTTTCTTCCAGAGCCCTGTTAACTCCTGCTACTTCGGGACGTGGGTTCGATGCATTGAGCATTTCTCTATTCGCATGCCGCCATCCAGACAAAGAGTTTTGTGGCGGATTTAAAATCCCTCCAGCCACAACAGAACCCGCGTTCATGTAGTCAGGCATTCGTGGTGCATAGAGTGGTAGTGTAGATCTATTTTTAGAAAGTGCGTAAGCACCACTGGTAGCGGTAATAATTGCAGCAATTAATTTTCTATTAGGTGTAGGCACAATTAATTCCTTTTTTTTGTCCCATCTAATGAAAATTATAGTTCAAAAAGAACTTTATTTTTTCATCAAGAAAAAATTATGACAAATCAATAGGGTTATCTGATGCCTTGTCCTCAATTCACTGAGTTTCATACCACGCTTGAAACATTAAAATATTCCATAATAAAGCAGAATAATTCCCCTTACCGTTTACATGCTGTTGCCACATAGAACAAACTTCTCCGCAATTGAATATGTTCTCGTTTTGGAGGCGATTTTTATTTAATAAACTTTCTGCCCATGGTTGTAATGGGCCGCGTAACCAATCAGCCAAAGGAATAGCAAAACCCATTTTTGGGCGCTCAATTAATTGACGTGGAACATAGCGATATAAGAGTTGTCGCAAGGGCCATTTGCTTTGACCTTGGTGTAGTTTCATCGATAATGGTAACGTCCAGGCAAATTCGATTAGGCGGTGATCCAAAAAAGGGACTCGTGTTTCTAAAGAAACCCCCATCGCGGCCCTATCCACTTTCACCAAAATGTCATCCGGTAAATAAGAAATAAAATCCATGGCCATCATACGGTTTACATCATCTAAAGCCGCTAAATCAGAAAAATGCTGATCCATAAAGATTGACGGCTCAACGCCATCGGTGGCCAATAAAGTATAAGGGCTGTCGTGATGTGAAACTAAACGACGATAAGCCTCATTAACCGTTGCGCTTGCTAACACGTAGGCACCTTTATGCAATTTACTGCCTAATTGAGAATAACGCTTCAAAACCGGGATTAAAGAGGTGAGTTGGTCCAATCGCTGCGGAGAAATTTGCCGCATTAATTTAGCGGCGCTCTTTCTAATAGTGAGGGGAATATGGTTCATTTTCCCCCATAATCTGGAAGTCATCGTATAGCGGTTATAGCCGCAAAATAACTCATCACCCGCATCTCCGCTTAAAGCAACGGTAACATGCTGTTTAGCTAATTCAGATACTAAAAACGTCGGGATCTGGGATGAATCAGAGAAAGGTTCATCATATAGGGTTGCCAAATTGGGAATAACCCCCAACGCATCCTCTGTCGTAATATACAATTCTGTGTGTTGTGTGCCTAAATACTCGGCAACAGCCTTGGCATAGTTTGCTTCATTGTATCGCTCTTCATAAAAACCAATCGAAAAAGTGCGTACTGGTTGTGCTGATTGGGTCTGCATTAGAGCAACAACTGTTGAAGAATCAACTCCCCCTGATAGAAAGGCGCCTAAAGGAACATCCGCTATCATTTGCTGCCCAACGGCTTCTTTGGCCAAACGCTCCAACTCATCGATGGCTTCATGCTCTGTGCCGGTAAAGAGAGCTTGAGTACCATGCAAAGCGGCATTCATTGCAGACCAATACGTTTTTATGATGGGCTGTGGTTGTTTTAAAGAAAGTTGCAATATTGTCCCTGGCGCTAACTTATAAATATTTTTATAAATTGAATGGGGAGCCGGAATATAATTATGACGTAAAAAAAGCGCTAAAGAATCATAGTTTAATTCATTTTGGAAAGCAGGATGAGCCTTTAACGCCTTTAGCTCGGAACCAAAGAGAAAAACATTTTTCTGCCAACCATAATAAAGGGGTTTTTCTCCTGCTCGATCGCGACCTAAGGTTAAAGTTTGGGTCTGTCTATCCCACAAAGCAAAGGCAAACATACCCACTGTTTTTTGAATTGTAGGCTCTACTCCCCAGGCTTCAAAACCTGCAAGTAAAGTCTCTGTATCAGAATGTCCGCGCCAGGAGGTGGTGGATAATTGCTGGCGTAATGTCAAATGATTATAAATTTCTCCATTAAAAGCAATTACATAGCGGCTACTGGCAGAAACCATTGGCTGGTGTCCTGCCGGAGATAAATCCATAATGGCAAGACGAGTGTGAGCCAGACCTATTCCTGCTTGAGCATCAAACCAAATTCCCTGGTCATCTGGACCACGATGTGCAATTGAATCATTCATTGCGGATAATAATTTCTCAGCATCAGAACACCATTCTACTGAAGATAAAACACCTGAAAATCCACACATTACTGAGGTTGCTCCGTTATTTCCCGATAAAGCGCATAAAAACGTTCCCGGGCTTTATCTATTGTATATTCACTGCGCACCCGGTTTGCAGCATGTAACCCCATTTGCTCCCGATCTTCTGCCGGCATACAAATAACTTTGGTTAATCCAGCAGCTAGAGCCATCGGATCGTCTGGCGCGACAACAATGGCAGTATCACCCACTAATAATTTAGTATCACCCACTTTAGTGGCTACACAGGGTAACCCCATGGCCATAGCCTCACCTAAACCGTTGGGAAAACCTTCCGTGCGGGAAGGCATACAAAATACGTCCATAGCAGCAAGACATTCAGGAATATCATGCCGTTCACCCAACAAAATAAAGAAGGCAGACAATCCTAAAGAATCGATTTGCTTGGTTAAAGCAATATTATTTCGATCACAGTCTCGGCCAATAAGTAAAAAACGTACTCGGTGATCCTTGATTTTCTCTAAAAAGGCAACTGCTGTTACTAAAACGTCTTGCCCTTTATCCAAATGTAAACGCCCAACGCAGCCAATTACAAAATCCAATGCTCCCAAACTTAATTCATGTCGTACTTTTGCAGTATCGATTTTTTCCACTTCGAAATTGCTAAAATCAAAACCATTATGAATAACTAACATTTTTTTGGGGCTATAGCCGTATTTAATGTGCTTTTTACGAGCAGCATCGGCCACACAGACTATTTTTTTAGGAATAATATAAGAAAGAAGGGCACAAACACGCATCAGCCAGAAAGTCAGATAGCTATTTTGAGGAACGCTGGTGTTACGAATCCCCCAAATTACATTGCGGCATCGAATAAGCCTTGCCGCTAATCCACCAAAAAAATCAGCATGATACATCCATGTTTGAACAATAACAGGTTTATTTTTACGTAATAAACGAACCAAAGCCCAAAAATTGCCAGGAATAGATGTAAAGCCACGAAAATTAAGTCCATGAACCTCATAACCCAAGGCTTGTAGCTGTTGACCTGTAACGCCAATATTACGAAGCGAAATAACTACCACGTTATTTTTAGATTCAGGATCAGAGGTTAGCAAACGCTTAAGCATTTGCTCTGCTCCCCCCATGTCCAAACTTGTAATAACATGCACTACCTTACCAGTAATATCCATTATGTGCTCCACTTGTATTCGTATAGTTCAATTTCATACATAAGATTGAACCGCTGTCCCTGATGATTGCGAATACCTAACCCGCTCATAGCTTAAAAAAATGAAATAAACCACAATGAAAGGTAACTTATAACGCACAATAGTACCCACATTATTAACAACTAAACCATACATAAACAGGCTGGAAAGCAAAAACAACAACCACATAAACGTTTGTTTGGGAATAATCCGATAAGAATTCCAGGTAAAAACGCCTAGCAATCCAGCAATACCAATATTCTCTATGGATTGTATTAACTGAAAACTATTCGTCGCTGCCCATGGTAATGGGTAAAGCAAGGCTTTATATATTCCCTGAGCCCCTTGATATAAGAACTCAAAAAAACCTTTAATCGGTATATATTCAGCTTTTTTGCCACCATCCTCTAAAAACATGCGCAAGCGATAATACTCCACTTTTTCGATGAGGAAAGGAAAAACCAAATACGACAAGGTCAAAAAAGAAGCTAATATAATAGCTATTTTTTGTCTGGAAAACTTAAAATGGCTGAGTCGATCTAAAACATACCAAACAGCGAATAACGTCACAATCAATGCATTTTGCATTTTTATTTGCACTAACACGCTAATACAGAAAATGGTAAATAAATACCAACCCTGTACTAATGACCACAGCGCTAATAGCATGAAGGTGCAAATCATCATATCACGCAAGCCTAATGAACTATATAACAATAAACTTGGATATAACATTAAAAACCAAAGAACCCACCCCCGTAGCTTTAACACGGCAGAAGACCAAATAAAAATAAGTATCATTAAAAACTTATTAAAGAACCCCAGGCTATTTACTGTTTCAACAAAAGGCAGGGGTAAAAAAGCATACATATAAGAAGCTTCTGTAACCCGCGAATTATAAAAATTAGAATTATAACTCCAATCACGGATAGCGCTTAACATATGCCAATAGGTAAATTGATCAGGCATATAAGACGGATCAAATAAAACATAATTCAAACTCAAAGGGACAAAACTTATCAACACTAAACATAAAGCATGTGCAGCCTTTATTTTTCCTAATAAATAAGCTGCGACAATCACAATGAGGCAAACTAGTAAATTGGGTAAATCCCAGATCATGAAACTGTTCCTTGAAGCGATTCCTTTAACTCATGGTACACATTCAAATGCGCTGCGACAATATGCTCAATTGCAAATTCTCGTTCAGCTAATATTCTTCCT